>JBCCLG010000166.1:0-8871 GCA_039027015.1 Acidobacteriota bacterium
ACGCAGCGCCGACCTTCTCAACATCGGCGGGCGGCGCGTGTCGGCCGCCGAGGTCGAGCGCGCCCTGCGCGCTCTGGACGGCGTTCGCGAGGCGGCGGTGGTCGGCGTGGCCGACGCCATGCGGGGCGATCGGACGGTCGCCTTCCTGGTGACCGACCGCTGGCCGATCGCCCTGCGGGCCATGCCGAACCGATGGCGACCGCGCGAGGTGCGCCGCCTCGAGAGCCTGCCGCACAACGCCCGCGGCAAGCTCGACCGCCATCGCCTCCGGGGCCTGGCCGAGCGCCGTAACTCCGAGGAGCGGGTCACGTAGGCTTAGTCGAGAGACGGCGGCGCCTGGCGGCCGCACTCTTCGCAGCCCTTATCCCTCGCTCGCTCCATGGAAAGACGGCCTAATCTCACGCCTCTGCTGCTGCTCCTCGGCCTGATCTCCCTCGGGCTGGCGGGGCTGTCGATCGCGGATATGTTCGTGCCGCGGGCCTACGACGGCGTGCTGATCGACGTCTCCCGGGAGAACTCCGTGATGGTGCGCGAGGTGGTGCCGGGCTCGGGCGCCGACCGCGCGAAGATCCGGCGCGGCGAAGAGATCGTCGGTATCGGGCGCGAGGCGCTGCGCGATCACCGCCACGCCGCCAAAGTGCTGTCGCGCTACCGCATCGGCGAGAAGGTGCTCTACCTGGTGCGAAGCCCCGGGGAGGGGGTGCGCGAGGTCGAGGTCAAGCTGGGGCGAAAGCGCATCGGCGACGGCCCGTATTACCTGATCTGCCTCCTCGGCTTCGCGTTTTTCTTCGTCGGCCTCTTCGCCCTGGTGCGTCAGCCCGGGCTGCTCGCCAGCCAGGTCTTTTTTTTGGTGGGCTGCCTCTTCCTGCTCTTCCTGGTGTGCCGGATGAGGCCGGCCTCCTATTCGGGGGTCGACGGCTGGATCCACGGCATCGGCACCCTGGCGCTGGTGCTCCTGCCGCCGGCTTTTCTACATTTTTACGTCCTCTTTCCGCGGCCGGCCTGGCTCGAGCAAATGTCCGCCGAGGGCAGGATGCGGCCCGTGGTGTGGCTGTTCAAGCGCGGCTGGCCGCTGCTCTACGCGGCCCCGCTGGTGATCTTCGCGCTGAGCTGGGCGGTGGCCTCGATCTCGCCCTCGCGGGGCGATTGGTTCAGCGGCGCCCCGGTGCTCAACTGGTGGCTGCTGGCGGCTTTCCTGCTGCTCGGCCTTCTGGCGCTGGGCGCCAACGGACGGCGCCTGGCCGGAGCGCGCGAGCGGCGGGGGGTGACCCTGGTGCTGCTCGGCTCCCTGTTCGGGCTGCTGCCCTTCGCCATCTCGAGCCTGGTGCTGCCGGCCTACGCCCAGTCGCGCCTCTTTCTGCTCTACGGCCTGATGCCGCTGGCCCTGGTGCCGATCACGTTCGCCTACGCGATCGTGCGCTTCCAGCTGCTCGACATCCGAATCATTCTGCGCCGCAGCCTGCTTTACACCGTGACCACGGCGCTGGTGACCGGCGTCTACGCCGGCGGCATCGCCACCTTCAACGCCTTCTTCCGCGGGAGCGAGCTCGCCGCCACCGGCTATTTCCCGATCGTCCTGGCTCTCGCCATCGTGCTGCTCTTCGACCCGGTGAGGCGGCGCGTGCAGGAGCTGATCGACCGCGCTTTTTTCGCCGGCCGCTCGCGGCTGCAGCGCGCCATGGAGGAGCTGGGCGAGGCCATGACCGCCCAGCGCGATCTGCAGGCGGCGGTGGGCGATCTGGTGGAGCGCCTGCCGCAGATCGTGGGCTTCCGCTTCGCCGCCCTCTACCTGCAGCGCGGCCAGCGCCTCGAGCGCATCGCGGGTCCCGAGGACCTGCCGATCGCCCTGCCGATCCTGCCCGAGCTGCAGCGGGCCCTGGAGCGGCGCCGGGGCCTGGTGCGGCTCGATCAGCTGGGGGCCCTGCCCCTGCGCTCGGCGGACGTTGCCCAGCTGGTCGGCCAGCTCTCGGCGCAGGGCGTCGAGGTGATCGCCGATCTGGCCTCCCGGGGGCGGCCGCTAGGCCTGATGCTCTTCTCGGAGCGGGTCGAGCAGGCGCCGCTCGAAGACGAGGAGATCGACCTTCTAGAGCGCCTGCTCGATCAGTCGTCCCTCGCCCTCGAAACCGGCCTGCTGCTCGAGGAGCGCACGCAAAAGGCCGAGCTGGAGCGCGAGATGGAGATCGCCGCGTCGATCCAGGCCGAGCTGCTCAGCCAGGCGGTGCACCTGGGCGAAGGCTGGCAGGTGGCCGCCGAATGCCTGCCGGCGCGCATTGTGGGCGGCGACTTTTTCGCCCAGATGCCTTCGGAGGGCGCCGGAGGGGCGATCGTCTACGGCGACGTCTCGGGCAAGTCGGTGTCGGGGGCGATGATGATGATGGCCGCCCACGAGGCTCTCTACAGCCTGGGTATGGCGATGGGGAATGTCGATCCCGAAAAGCTTTTCGATTTGGCCAACCGGCGCATCTACGGTTTGGGGAAGCGCAGCTTCGTGGCGCTCGGTTTGCTGCTGACCGACGGCACCAGCTGCCGGCTGCGCTATCTGATCGCCGGCCAACCGCCGCCGCTGCTGCGCCGTATCACCGGAGAGGTGGTCGAGCTGCCCCTCGCCGAGCACCGGGTGCCGGTGGGCGCCATGCCGCGCGGCGGCTATCAAAGCCTGACGCTCGACGTGGAGCCGGGTGAAATCGTTCTCGCCTACTCGGACGGCGTGACCGACGCACGCAGCCCGGACGGCGAATTCTTCGGTGAAGAGAGGCTGCAGCGAATCCTCGAGGAGCGGCAGTGGAGCCCCGCCGAGCTGGTGCACGCCGCGCGGCAGGCGGTCGAGAGCTTCACCCGCGGCGGCCTGCTCTACGATGACGTGACGCTGCTGGCGATCTCGTGTGACGACCCCGGCGAAGAGACGGATAAGTGAAGGAGTTCAAGATGGGCAGTGAGGATCGTCGATGAAAAGGTGGTGGCTCCTGGCGGTGGCGGCCGCCGCGGTCGCGGTGGCGGCCGGCATCCTGACGCTGGTCGCGGTGGTGCGCGAGCCGAAAGCCGAGTGGACTACCAGCTCACCCACCGCCCTCGAGGCCTACGAGCTCGGCGTCGACGAGCTGGCCAAATACTACGAGGCCGACGCGGCGACCCACTTCGAGCGCGCCCTGGAGCTCGACCCCGACTTTGCGGCCGCCAAGCTCCAGCTGCTGCTGGTGAAGTCGATGTCCTCCGCCGAGCACGAGCGCCGGGCCCGCGAGCTTGCCGAGATCGAGACCGACGCTCTGCAGCCTCGCGAGCGCTTTCTGCTCGAGTATTGGGGAGCCCGCTTCGAAGGCCAGCCGGCGCGCGCCGCGGAGATTCTCGACGCCTTCCTCGAGCTCTACCCGGAGGATCCCTGGGCGATGATGAGCCGCTGCAGCGACGCCTGGGAGGCGGAGGATTGGCCGCGCGCCGAGGCCTGCTACGAAAGCCTGATCGACCTCCATCCGAATTGGGTGCAGGCGCAAAATCGCCTTGGCCTGGTCGCCATGGCGCAGGGTCGATTCGAGCGTGCCGAGGAGCGCTACCGGACCTATCGCTTCATCGCGCCCGACCAGGCCGCACCCTGGGACGCTCTGGGGCAGCTGCAGGCCGTGCGCGGCGAGTATGAGGGGGCGGAGCGCTCCTTTCGCCACGCCCTCGAGGTCAAGGGCGATTTCTGCGACGCGCGCTGGCATCTCTTCTTGCTCTACACCTACACCGGCCGCCTGGAGGAGGCGGCGGTGGAGCTGGAGATCATCGAGGGCGCCGAGTCCTGCGCCGACCTCAGCCGGTGGGGCCTGGTGTGCTCGCGCAAGGCCTGGATGCGCTACCTGGGCGGTGACCTCGAAGGCGCGGTCGAAACCCTCGACGCGGCCTGCCTCGAGCAGCGCGGCGGCTTCGATTTCGTGGCCCACCGCCTGGCCCTGGCGAGCGCGGATCTCGAGACCGCGAGGACCCTCGAGGTGGCCCTCGAGGAGCGCCTGCGCGTCAAGAGAGAGCAGGGCGACTTCTACCTTTATTACACCAATTTCCTGCGCGGAACGGGCCTGCATTTGACCGGCATGCGGCACCTGATGCTGGGCGATTTGGCAAAGGCCTGCGGCGAGCTGGAGGCCTCCGACGAGCTGCTGCTCTTCTGGGGCATCCACCGCGGCTTCTTCAAGCTTTTTAACCTTAAGAAGCTCGCCGACTGCCGGGCCGCCGCCGGCGATTCCGTGGGCGCCGACGCCGTGCGCGCCGAGCTGGAGAGAATCAATCCTCGATTCCTCGCCGAATATAGGATGCCCGCGCTGCCCGCGCCCTGAACGATAGCGCCGTCGCCCCGTCCGTCCCTACGCCGTGAGAATGCCCCCATGACCCTGGTCAGCGCAGCCGTCGAAGAGTCGATCCGCAAGCTGCCGGATCGCCCGGGTATCTATATTTTTCGCGGCGAGAAAAGGAAGCCTCTTTACGTGGGCAAGGCCAAATCCCTGCGTCGGAGGGGGGCCAACTATCTGCGCACCGACTTCGAGCCGCGGCTGGCCAACATGCTGCGTGAGTCGATTCAGCTCGATTACCTGATCGCCGATTCCGAAGCGGAGGCGCTGGCTCTCGAGAACAACTGGATCAAGCAGAAAAAGCCGCGCTACAACATTCGGCTGCGGGACGATAAGACCTACCCCTATCTGAAGCTGACCCTGGACGAGAAATGGCCGCGCATCGTCTTCACCCGTCGCATCTTCGACGACGGCTCGGAGTACTACGGTCCGTTCGTGCCCGCGGGGCTGGCGCGCAAGGCCATCAAGCTGGTGCAGAAGCTCTTTGGCGTGAGGGCCTACCGGATCCCCGTGGAGGGCGCCCTCGAGCGTCCCTGCCTCTACCATGACGTCTACCGCGATCTGGGGCCGTGCCCGTCGGAATTGACCGACCTCGAGAGCTACCGCGGCAACGTCGAGCAGGCCCGCCTCTTTCTCAAGGGGCGCAACGGTCAGCTGATCCGCGATCTGCGCCGCAAGATGCTCGAGGCTTCAGAGCAGCTCGAGTTCGAGCGGGCCGCCAAGCTGCGCGACCTGCTCCACGAGGTCGAGGAGATTTCGCAGCGCCGCAAAATCTCCTCGGTGCGCGGCGAGGATCACGACATTTACGGCCTTTATTCCCTGGGCGGCTCGGTTTCGCTGACCGTTCTGGTGATGCGCGGCGGCCAGATTCTCGATCGCCGCGAGCTCTTTTGGGAGGGGCGGCCGGAGGATCAAACCGAGGCCTCGGCGCTTCTCACCGAGGTGCTGCCGCAGATTTACGACGTCACCACCTTTATTCCCAAGGAGATCCACCTGCCGGCGCCGATCGAGGACGAAGACGTGCTGGTCGACTGGCTGTCCGAAAAAAAGGGCGAGCGCGTCTACGTGCGCATGCCCTCCCGCGGCCCCAAGGCCGACCGCGTGGCCCTCGCCACCCGCAACGCCAAGCTCGCCTTCAGGCGCCGTTTCAGGGCCGAGGATCGCGGCGCCCTGGCGGCCCGTGCGCTGATGCAGCACCTCGCTCTGCCGGAGCCGCCGAGCCGCATCGAGGGGTTCGACATCTCGCATTTTCAGGGCGCGCAGACGGTGGCGTCGATGGTGGTGTGGGAGGCCGGCAAGATGCGCAAGGGCGAGTACCGCAGCTTCAACATCCGCGATCTTGACCAGCCGGACGACTATTTCGCCATGCACCAGGCGGTGGAGCGGCGCTACCGACGGGTGCTCGAGGAGGTCGGGGTCATGCCCGACGTCATCATGATCGACGGCGGGCGGGGTCAGCTCAACGCCGCCCTCGAGGCGCTGGCCCTGCTGGGGGTGGAGGAGACGGCGGTGGTCGGTTTGGCCAAGCAGCAGGAGGAGATCTTTCTGCCCGGCGAGCCTCAGCCGCTCCTGCTGCCGCGCGAGGATCCCGGGCTTCAGGCGCTCCAGCAGGTGCGCGACGAGGCCCATCGCTTCGCCGTGTCGCGCCATCGCACCCAGCGCAAGGGGCGAACCCTGCGCAGCCGGCTCGACGAGGTGCCCGGCATCGGCCCGAAGCGCCGCAAGCTCCTGCTCACCCGCTTCGGCAGCCTGGCGGGGGTGCAGCAGGCGAGCAACCGGGAGCTGAGTGAGGCCCTCGGCGCCAAAACCGGGAAGGCCGTCTTCGAGGCGCTGCGCGGCGACTTGGGCTCCGGCTCGGAGGCCGCGGCCGCCGAGTCTTCCACCTCCGAGACCTCCGCCGCCGAGTCCTCCACCTCCGAGATTCAGACCGCCGGCTGAGGCGCTCGCCTTTTCCTCTCGCGGACGACTTCGCGGCCCTGCCGGGCCGCGGCGGGGCGGCTCTTCTGGCATAATCGAGCCAGAGTGGCGTACGGTTTCACCCTCGGCGGTCGAGGGTTCAGCGTGTCGGGGTGGGAGCAAACCCGCCTAATCAGGGCGTTCCGTGGGCCGAGACGAGCCGATACTTGAAGGAGCCCTCGATGGCCACGAGCGACATCCGGAATTCCAGCCCCCTCCTAGGGCTGCTGAGAGACGCCTACCTTCGCCGCCGGTCGGGCCGGCTGAGAAGGGAAGGGGGGCGGCTCGAGATCTACCTGCGCGAGGGCGAGCTTTATTTCGATCGCGACGCGGACGTGGTCACCTCCCTGGGTTCCGAGGCGATCGCCCGGGCCGCGAGCCTGGAGCGCCCGATGGCGGATCCGGCCATGGCGGGCACCATGAAGCGCGTCGCCGAGGCTCTTCTCGGCTCGGCCCAGGGCGAGGCGCAGGGCGCGTGGACTGAGGAGCTGCCGGCGGGCCTCGAGTGGGTGGGACCCCTGCCGACCCTGGGGCTGCTGCTCGCGGCCGTGGTGCACGAGGCCGACGAGACGCAGCTGATCGAGCGCCTGGGCGGGTCCTCCGCCCGCCTGGAGAGCCGCGATGAGACCCCGGCCACCCGCCAGCTCCCGGGCCTCGACCCGGATATGGCGCGGGTTCTGGTGCTGCTGCAGCAGCCCGCCAGCGTCGACGACGTGGTGCGCGGCGGCGGCGGCGATCGGCTCGCCACCCTGCGCGGTCTGGCCAAGCTGTGGGCTTCGGGCCTGGTGGGCCCCCAAGGCTCTGACGACGCCGAGACCGAGTCGGTGGTGTCGCCCAAGATCCTCGAGACCTTCCTCGCGCGCATCGCCGAGGCCCTCGAGAGCCGGCCGGTGGAGCTTGAGATGAGCGAGCATCGCTCCCGCCTGGCCGAGCTCTTCGGCCGCCTCGGCGAGCTCGATCATTACCAGCTGCTCGGGCTCGAGGTGCAGAGCGACGAGTCGGAGATCCCCGGCGCCTACGACCTCCTGGGCCGGCAGGTGCACCCGAGCCACGCCGAATCCCTCGGCTGGGCGGGCAAGGAAGGAACGCTCCGCCTGCTTTTCGAGCGGGCTACCGAAGCCTATTTGGTGCTTTCGGATCCGGTGCGGCGCTCGAGCTACAACACGCTCATGGGGCTGCACAACCGGGTTGAGATCGACGACTTCAAGCGCGATGAGGAGAAGCGGTTTCTGGCCCGGCAGAACTATCTCCAGGCGACCACGAGCCTGTCGGAGGCCGACTACTCGACGGCGGTCGATCTGCTCAAGGAATCGGTGCGCATCGACCCCAAGGTGGAGTACTTCGCCCTGCTCGGCCAGGCCCAGGCCAAGAACCCCAACTGGCGTCGCCACGCCGTGGACACCTACCGGCGGGCGGTGGAGATGAAGCCCGAGGATTCGGGGCTGCACCTGGCGCTGGCCAAGGTGCTCGAGGCCGAGGGGCAGCTGGGCGAGGCCCGGGAGCACTTCGCGGCCTCGGCGGACTTGATGCCCGGCAACGTCGACGCCCAAGAGGGCCTGGTGCGGCTCGGCGGCGGCCTCAAGGCGGCGTCCTCGGGGGTTGGCCAAAGCCTGCGCAGCGTGCTCAGCCGTCGGCGTCGCTAGCCTGGCCGAGCGGCGCCGGCCGGACCTTCGGGGGTGGGGTATGCTCGCGAGCGGCCGGAGAGGGCCAGGCGATCGCTTTCGGGCGCCCCCGACGCAAGCAAGGGGCGCGCCGGGAGAGGAAAGTCCGGACTCCCACGGGCAGCATGCTCGCTAACGGCGAGGCGCGGCGACGCGACGGAAAGTGCAGCAGAGAGTAGACCGCCTCGGGCCGGCCTCCCTTTGGAGGCGGGCGCGCGGTAAGGGTGAAAGGGTGCGGTAAGAGCGCACCGCTCCGGCGGCGACGGCGGAGGCACGGTAAACCCCATGCGGAGCAAGACCAAATAGGGAAACGTTCAGCGGGCTGCCCGTCCCGCGTCGCTTCGGCGGACGTTTCCGGGTAGGTTGCTCGAGGCCCGCGGCAACGCGGGTCCCAGAGGAATGATCGCCCCCGGAGACCCTTCGGGGCCGCCGGCTGACAGGATCCGGCTTATCGGCCCTCTCCGGCCGCTCTCTCGAGGGTGCGCCGCGGATAGAATCGGCGGGATGATCGATCCCGTCATCCTCCCTCCCGCCGTCCGCCCCGGCCAGCGCGCCATCGGCGTGGCGGCGATCTCCGGCGCGGTCGACGCCGGGCGGCTCGATCGCGGCATTCGGGCCCTCGAGGCGCTGGGTTTCCGCGTCGTGGAGGCGAGCAACCTGCGCACCCGCCAGGGGCTTTTCGCCGGCAGCGACGCCGAGCGCCTCGCGGGTCTGCACCGGCTGGTGGCCGACCCCGAGGTCGGCGCCATCGTCTTCGCGCGCGGCGGCTGGGGGGCGCCTCGCCTGCTGGGCGCGGTCGACTGGGATCTGCTCGCCGCGCACCCCAAGGCCTACGTCGGCTACTCCGACCTCACGCCCTTTCTGCTGGCGATCACCGCCCGTCTCGGTCTCGCCACCTTCCACGGACCGATGGTCGCCGCCGACCTCGCCCGGGG
>JBCCLG010000167.1:0-8856 GCA_039027015.1 Acidobacteriota bacterium
AGAGCGACGGGTCGAAGCCCGCCCTGATGGCGCAGACGTCGTTGGGAATGGGGTTGGTGAGCGCCAGGATTCGGATCTCTTCGAGAAAGGATCGGCGGGTTTCGATATCCGGCATGCGCTTTAAGAGCAGCATGCGGGCGTCTCCCACCAGGGTTCCATCGCGCGCCTGCTGGGCGCCCGGCGGCGAGTAAAAGGCGGATCCAGCCACCGCCTTGCCGTCCGAAACGGCCTGCACCACGTTGGGATGGCCGCCGGCGAAATAGACCCGGCCGAGCTCCACGCCGACGTCGTCGAGCAGCATGCGCGGGAAGATGTGGCCCGAGGTCGAGGTCTCGTCGGTGAAGGCGAAGCTGCGGCCGGCGAGGTCCGAGAGGCGCCGCGCGGCCGAGTCGACCCGCGAGAAGATGCAGCCGTAGTAGACCTGGGCGCGCTCGGCCACCGGCTTCTCGGTGGTGTGCACCAGTCGCGTCTCGCTCAGGGTGCCGGGGCGCTCTGCCTCCAGCTCCTTGCGGCCGTCGCCCACAAAGTCGTGGGGACCGGAGTAGACGTAGGTCGAGGCCGCGGCGTCGACCTCGAGGGGCGTATCGACCAGACGGCGGACGGCGGCCTTGTCGCTCGCCGCCTCCACCTCGATCCAGCCCGGGGCCTGGCGATCGAGGTCGGCGATCAGGCGCTCGCGCAGCTCGCCCTGAAGCGTGCGGGGGATCGCGACGCGGCGCGCCGCCAGCTCGGGCAGGGTCGCGGGCTGAGAGGGCCCCTCGCGGGCCACCACGATGGCGAAGCGGTCGACGGCGCGGACCACCTGCATGCGCGCCTCGGCCTGGTAGCGCTCGTTGGCGATCATGTAGGCGAAGGAGGGCATCCAGGCAACGTCCGCCTGGTCGGAGCCGAGGGCCTGGATCACCGCGGCATAGGAGGTCGGAACCTCGGTGCGCAGAATCAGCCCCGAGTCTTCGCGGATAAAGCGGGCGAGTTCGTCGCCGCGCCGCACCAGCGTGCCCTGCTCGACGCTCGGCACGAAGAGCATGCGCACCACGCCCTCGTCCGAGGCCTCGAGAGCCAGGCGGTGGGAAAGACCCCATAGGAAGGCGCCGAATAGCAAGACGAGGACCGTCCAGCCGATTCTTGGAATCCAAGGCGAGCGGAATCTTGTGTCTGGCATGGTGTGACCGGAGCTTAGCGGACGGGCCTGCGGTTTCAAACGGTTGCCGGAGCGGATTCGCGCACATCCCCGTGAAGTTTCCGTGAAGCCCGGGTCCGGTCGAGAGACTTGAATCCGCAGCGGCCCGGCAGCGAAGACCCAGCCAGCGCCGTCCCTCCACGGAGGGTGAGCTTCGGCGCCAGCTGAGATAAAATCGGACGCGCGGCCCCCTCCTGAGGGCCAGCGCTGCCCTCCGTCGCCCCCGGCGACCCCCCCTTCGTGCTGCCCCTGCCGAACCACTCGCCGACCGGCCCTTTCCGCGGACCGCTCGGCCGAACGAGATTCGCCGCCGACCCACCGATTTCCCCCTCAGTGAGCCCCGTCCATGAATGAACGCACCCACGCTGCCGGGTCGCTGCTCGACCCTACCGATACTTTCCCCCGTCGCCATCTCGGCGCCTCCGAGGCCGAGCAGGCCGAGATGCTCTCGGCCCTGGGCCTTGAGACCGTCGACCAGCTGATCGATCAGACGGTTCCGGACTCGATTCGCTTCGCCGGCGACCTGCAGCTCACGGACCTTCCCGAACGCTCTTACGGCGAGTCTGAGCTGCTCGCGGATCTGCATCGCAGCATGTCCACCAACCACCGCGTCAAACCGCTCATCGGCATGGGCTACCACGGCACCCAGACGCCGCCGGTGATCCAGCGCAACATCCTCGAAAACCCCGGCTGGTACACCCAATACACCCCCTACCAAGCCGAGATTTCCCAGGGTCGCCTCGAGGCGCTGCTCAACTACCAGACCATGGTGGCCGACCTCACCGGCCTGCCGGTGGCCAACTCCTCGCTGCTCGACGAGGCGACCGCCGCCGCCGAAGCGATGCACATGGCCCACGCCCTCGGCAAGGGCAAGAGGAAGCGTTTTTTCGCCGCGGACGACTGCCATCCCCAGACTCTGGCGGTGCTGCGCACGCGGGCTGAGGCGCGCGGCATCGAGCTGGTGATCGGCGCCGCCCAGGGCGAGGGCGGGCTGGATCTCGCCGGCGACTCCGAGCTGTGCGGCATCCTGCTGCAGTCGCCCAACACCGAGGGGGTGCTGATCGACTATCGCCACCTGATCGCCCGCGCTCGCGAAGCCAAGGTGCTGGTGGTGGTGGCCACCGATCTTCTGGCGCTCACCCAGGTGACGCCGCCGGGCGAGCAGGGGGCCGACATCGCGGTGGGCTCAGCCCAGCGCTTCGGCGTACCCCTCGGCTTCGGCGGGCCCCATGCGGCTTTTCTTGCGACCCACGAGAAATTCAAGCGCCAAATTCCCGGTCGCATCATCGGCCTCTCCCGCGACAGCCGCGGCGAGGAGGCGCTGCGCATGGCGATGCAGACCCGAGAGCAGCACATCCGGCGCGAGAAGGCGACCTCCAACATCTGCACCGCCCAGGTGCTGCTGGCGGTGATGGCCGGCGCCTACGCGGTTTACCACGGGCCCGAGGGCCTGCGCCGCATCGGCGAGCGGGTGCGCGCCCTGGCCTTGACCTTGGCCGCCGGTCTGCGCGAGCTGGGCTACGAGCTGGGTTCGGGCAGCCGCTTTGACACCCTCACCTTCTCGCGCGAGGGTCGCTCGGCCGAGTCTCTTCTGGCCGCCGCCGCCGAAGCCGGCTACGACCTGCGCCCGCTCGACAAGAGCCGCGTCGCGGTCTCCCTCGACGAGACGGTCACCGCCGGCGATCTGGCGGCGCTCCTCGCCGCCTTCGGCCTCGAGGGCGCGAGCGAAGCCCGCGTCGCCGAGCTGGCTTCGGGCCTCGACCTCGAGCTGCCGGAGGCCTTCCGCCGCACCTCGGGCTACCTCGAGCACCCGGTCTTCCATCAGCATCACACCGAGCACGAGATGCTGCGCTACCTGCACCGTCTCGAGAGCCGGGATCTCTCCCTCACCACCTCGATGATCCCCCTCGGATCGTGCACCATGAAGCTCAACGCCACCTCCGAGATGCTGCCGGTCACTTGGCCTGAGCTGAATCAGCATCCCTTCGCGCCGGCCGAGCGCGTCGCCGGCTATCACGAGATGTTCCGCAGCCTCGAGTCTTGGCTGGGCGAGATCACCGGTTTCGACGCCGTGTCTCTGCAGCCCAACGCCGGCGCCCAGGGCGAGTACGCCGGGCTTCTCACCATCCGCGCCTTCCACCTCTCGCGCGACGACGCGCACCGCACCGTCTGCCTGATTCCGACCTCGGCGCACGGCACCAACCCGGCGTCGGCGGTGATGGCGGGCATGCGCGTGGTGGTGGTCAAGTGCGACGAGGCCGGCAACGTCGATCTGGAGGATCTGCGGGCCAAGGCCGAGAAGCACAGCGAGAACCTGGCGGCGCTGATGGTGACCTATCCGTCGACCCACGGCGTGTTCGAAGAGTCGATCCGCGAGATTTGCGAGATCGTGCACGAGCACGGGGGCCGGGTCTATCTCGACGGCGCCAACCTCAATGCCCAGGTCGGCCTGTGTCGTCCGGGCGACTACGGCGCCGACGTCTGCCACCTCAACCTGCACAAGACCTTCTGCATCCCCCACGGCGGCGGCGGCCCCGGCATGGGCCCGATCTGCTGCACCGCCGAGCTGGGCGCCTTCCTGCCGGCCCATCCGGTGGTCGAGGGGGTCGGTGGACCGCAGCCTCTAGGCACGGTTTCGGCCGCTCCGTGGGGCAGCGCCAGCATCCTGCCGATTTCCTGGGTCTACATCGCGCTCATGGGGCCGGCGGGCCTGCGTCAGGCCTCGCAGCTGGCGATTTTGAACGCCAACTACATGGCCGAGCGACTCAAGGGGCACTACGAGGTTCTCTACCTCGGCCGCGAGGGGCGCTGCGCGCACGAGTTCATCATCGACCTGCGGCCGTTCAAGAAGAGCGCCGGCATCGAGGCGGAGGACGTGGCCAAGCGCCTGATGGACTACGGCTTCCACGCGCCGACCATGTCTTTCCCGGTGGCCGGCACGCTGATGATCGAGCCGACGGAGTCCGAGTCCAAGGCCGAACTCGACCGCTTCTGCGACACCATGATCGCGATTCGGGAAGAGATTCGGCAGGTCGAGAACGGCAGCCTGCCGAGGGACGACAACCCGCTGCACAACTCGCCGCACACGGCCGATCAGGTGACCGCGGCCGAGTGGACCCGTCCCTACAGCCGCGAGGTGGCCGCCTTCCCGATGGACTGGGTCAAGGGCCATAAGTTCTGGCCATCGGTGTCGCGCATCGACAACGCCTGGGGCGATCGCCACCTGATCTGCACCTGCCCGCCCCTCGAGGCCTACGAGGAAGACGAGGCCGCCGGCGGCTGACGGCCTCGCGCTCATCCGATCGCCCGCCTGGTCTCGCCGCAGGAGCAAGGACACCGGGCGGGCCCCTCGTATCCAGGACCGGCTCCGCTTCTATTCGGACGAGGCGTCACCCTCCGCGGCCGCGGAGGGCTGGCGCACCGGCGGCAGGATCGATTCCCCTTCCTCGAGGGTGATGTCGAGATCGAGCTTGAGCCGCGGATAGATGGCTATCTCGCGGGTCTCCGTCTTATAGCCCTCGCGGACAATGCTGAGATCGTAGATCCCCTGCTCGAGCCAGAGGTAGTCAGGCCAGCCGTCGACCCGCTTGGCCTTGGCGACCAGGCGGCCGTCGATATAAACGTCCGCGTCCTTCGGCTTGACGTCGACCTCGACCCGCCCCGGTACGGGGCCGCGGAAAGCGCGGCGCGAGTGGAAGGCTCCGTAGCGATGGAAGGCTCCGTAGCGGTGAAAGCCCCCATAGCGTCCGAAGCCACCGTAGCGGCCGAAAGCCCCGTATCGGCCGAAGCTGCGGAAAGACCTGAAGCTGCGGCGCGGGCTGACGTAGACGAAGGGGCCTCCGATGAAGACGCCGGCTCGAAAGCCGTCCCTCCCGTGGCCTCGGGCGTCGGCGTTCGGCGCGGGCAGAGTCATCAAAGCGGCAGCAAAGAGAGCGGTGATACCCAAATATTTCCGCCGCTGCCTCCTGAGCGAGAGTTCGAGCCTGTTCATAGCTGCCTCCTTCGTGAATTGCCTTCAGATGCGTAGTCCTTAGACGTTGAGTCCTGAGATGCGCGGTCTTTAGATCGGGGGTCGTCTGATGATGTGGGCTCTGCCGGACGGCCGGCGGAGCGTCGTCCACCTCGAATCTTCAACGGCAGAGCACCATGCAGAAGAGATGCCGGCCCCGCGTTTGCCCGGCCAGCCGCGGTTTTGCGGGAGAAAAATCCGTCAAGCAGCGCTCACGAGCGGCTGAGCCGCCCGCTTGAGGGGACGCTCTGACCTGGCGAGCGGTCAGACCGGCTCTCGCGGGACATCGATGGCGAGCACTCCGTCCACGAGGCGCCTCAGCAGGCGAGCCCCGGGCACGAGAAGCGCGTCCTCGAAGTCATAGTCCGGACTGTGAAGCGGCGGGTGGTTCACGCCGCTCCCGAGTCCGAAGAGAGCGCCGCCAAAGGCTCGGGTCATCTCGGCGAAGTCCTCGCTCCAGCGCAGGGGCTCCTCGAGCCGTCGCCACGGGAGGCCACACTCCTCGGCCGCCGCGATCACCCGATCGGTCGCTCGGAGATCGTTTGACACGGCCCTGAACGGCTCGGCCGAGCGCACGCGAAGCTCGAGACCCGCGCCGCTCGCCGTTTCGCCGAGGGCCGCCTCGCAGGCCGCGCGAAGCCGCTCGAGGTCCTGGTCCCGCGGCGAGCGCAGGGTGGCCATCAGCCGGGCGTCGCCGGGGGTGATGCCGAGGGAAGGAGCCCCAAGCTGGGCGTGCGTCACCGTCAGCAGGGCTCCCTCGAGGCCCAGGCGCGCCGGCACCTCGGGGAGCTCGGTTAGCAGCCTTGCCAGCCCGGCCTGCGGGCTGAGGGCGTCCTCGGGATGGGCGGCGTGGGAGCTGGCGCCGCGAAGCTCGGCGATCAGCCCGAGCGAAGCGCAGTTGAAGACCCCGGCGCGTACCAGCACCGTGCCGAGGGGATAGCCCGGCAGGTTATGGAGAGCGTAGGCCGAATCGGGCCGAAAGCGTGCCGGCAGATCCGAGAGCAGGCGCGCCGCGCCCTCGCCCGTCTCCTCCGCGGGCTGAAAGCAGAGGATCACCCGCCCGCGCCGCGGCCTGCGGCGAGCGAGCCCGAGGGCCACCGCGGCGAGAATCGCCATATGCCCGTCGTGGCCGCACTGATGGCCCACGCCCGGCCTGCGCGAGCGATAGGGCCGATCGCCCGCCTCCTCGATGGGAAGAGCGTCCAGCTCGCAGCGCACGAGCACCGCGGGTCCGGGTCCCGAGCCTTCAAAAGAGTACACCGCGCCGTGTCCGCCCAGCCCATGGGCCGAGTCGTCAGGCTCCAGCGGCTCCATGAACTCGCGCACCAGGCGGGCCGTCTCTTTTTCCTGCGAAGAGACTTCCGGGCAGCGGTGGAGGGCATGGCGAAAGTCGAGGGCCCGCCGCGCGTCCTCCTCAGGGACTTCTCCTGGCTGCTGCGTTTTCAAGCTACAGCCTCACTCTGAAAGCCTGCGACCGTCTCGAGTCCAGCGTCTGGAAGGCAGAACATGATCTCTATCTTGAGGAGAGTGCCTCTTTGAGGAGCGGGGGCGATGGCGGTAATCAGGGCTCCGTTCAACGCCCGCTACAGCCTCGATTCTCTCAGAAGTCCGCGGTCTCTGACGGCGCGGTAGGCGCCCTCGAATCAGGGCGTAGATATTATCCCTTCGGCCGGGAGGCGACGAGCCGCGGTAGCGACGGGGCGGACGAATCGCGGTCGAGACTCTTAATGCTCCGGAGCCTTGCCGAATATAACGACGCCAAGAATCGTGCTAGCTAGACCCAGCAACCGGCATCTTCAACTCTGGCGCCAAGAGAACGGATCAAGAGGCAGATCTTTATGAGTTTGGAAACGCAACTAGCCACAAACGCTAAAGAACTAAAAGTTCTCTCAGGATCTCTCCTGATGTTCCTGCTCGTCCCATTTGAGAGGTCGCAAAAGACCCTGCTGGAAGAGGAAGCGCATCAGGTCGCGGATGCTCTGCTGGACACGCTGGCGGATCAGGCCATTTTAGTCAAGAAACGCGCGGGCTTTACGGCTGCAGATCGATTCTTTCGGGGTTTAGAAGACGTCCCGGTGGAAATTCAGCTCAGCATGCTTGAGGCGCAGTGTCTTGAGTTGAGTCTTCGCGAGACGATTCGAGAAGATAGACTCTGCCCTAGAGCTTCAAGCAACGTGTATTTTGGAGGCGATCCGTACGGGATCACGCCCAGTGACTTCAAGAGCGCCCTTGAGAAGATTCGCGCCGTCATGGCCCGGGAGAATTATGAAGCTCTTTGAGAGTTTAGCCAGGCAGCGTTTTTTTAGGGAGCGGTGTCGCTCCGTTCTCTCCCTTAGAGCGAGCGGAGGCGTAACCGTGAGCAGGATCGCCACGAATGGAAAAGAAATTATGGTGTTCGTCGGTTCTCTCACGCCCTGGAGAAAATCCAAGAGAAGGTGTGTCGTCCTAGAGGGGCCCTAACCCCCTACTCTTTCAGGAGTGCGCTCCTGGATGCTCAACTTCAGCATGACTCTAGAGATTTTTGAGGAGATCTCTCAATCCTGCACGGCGACTCGGACGTTCAAGGAAATGAGACCAGCAGCAGAAGTAGGATGAGGATGAAGCCGTATAGTGATCTTGAAATTCCTGGTTTTTGGATCCGGGTCTACACAGGCATAGGCCCTCGAGATTTGGCTGATGACAACGTGGACGTTGAGGTGACCCACAGCAGCGGCGTTCGATATGTTGGGACGCTGGCCACGCTCCGGAACGTTCAGCGTTTCCTAGAAAAAGAAGGCTCCGAAGAGGATGAGCCCGGGTGTGGTCTATATTTTTGGTGCAGTGATCTTGTTATTGTGCAGGATCTTCGCTCTGAAACGATTGTAAAAACCGTGAAGGCCCTCATTGAGGCGGAGGAACTTGGATCCGCTTTTCAGACGATTGGGCAGGGCGAGGATTTCGCCGCTGACTGATAAACCCGCGAACTTCAGACGATGAGATCAGCAATGGACTGGTACCAAGAGATTGACCTGCCCGAGTGCCAAATCACAATATTCTCGGGTATCGGACCTAGAGACCTTGAGGACGATAATGTCGACGTTGAAGTGAACTATCGTAATGGAATTCGGTATGTGGGAACGTTGGCGACCCTGCGGAATATAAAGCGCCTTATGGAACGCGCGCCGGAAGAGAATGAGTCTTTCTGTCAGTACTTCTGGTGCAAGGATTTGGTCGTTGTAAAAGATCTGCGCCCGGAAACGATCGTATCGACTGTGCAGGCTTTGCTGGAAGCTGATGAACTTGGGCAAGCCTTTCAGATCGTTGAGGATCAAGACGGAGACTGCCGATAGCTCGTCCAGGGCGTGAAGGGCGACGGCGCTGCGGACTATCGGCTGAGAACAGCGGCCGCGGTGGAGGTCTATGGCGCGGCCGACTCCGTCTCCCCATGTCCCCGAAGCTCTCGGCGAGGCAGGATCGCATCCGCATGGTGAGAAAGACCCAGATCACTACAAATGGCAAGGAACTGGCGGTGCTCTCGGGAGCGCTAGTGGTTCATATCTTTGTACCCTTCGGAGCATCACGAAAGACGGTCTTGGATGCCGAGGCTCGGAAAGCGTTGGAGGCGCTGCTGCACAGGATCGACGAGAAAACCGCTTCACTTAAGGAGTCCGCCGGCATGAAGATGGCG
>JBCCLG010000168.1:0-8848 GCA_039027015.1 Acidobacteriota bacterium
GCCCTGCGGGCCGAACTCCGCGTTGAGGGTCTGGCAGAGCAGGCGTCGTCCGCCCATGGCAGCAGCGTGCGAATGCTGGCCACGGTTGCCGCGAAAGGCCGCCGTCGCCGACGTCGCGATGAGGTTGCCCCGGCCCCGCTCGACCATCGCCGGGAAAGCGGCCTGCGCGACGCGGAAAAGGCCGAAGGTGGCCATGCGCCATCCGAGTTCGAAGATCTTCGGCGTCGTGGCCGCGAGCGGCCGGTCGCCGACCTGGGCGCCGAGGTTGAAGATGATCGTATCGATCGGGCCGATGTCCGCCTCGACTTCCGCCACCAGCGCTTCAATGGCGCCCTCGGCGGTCGCGTCGAGCATGCGGCCGGTGGCGTCGTTTCCCTCGGCGTGGATCTCCCCGACCAGGCGCTGGATTTCCACCGAGCGGATACTCGACGCGAAGAGGTGCCAGCGGGAGGGGAAATGCGTGGCTAGCCCCGCCGAGCGGTGGGGGGCCGGCGCCAGGGCGATGTCGTTGAACCCGTCGAGATTGATCACGATGTCGAGCTTCTCGCCCAGGGCCAGGGCGTAGTTGAGCGCGATCAGCTGCTGAGGCTGCTTATAGCCGCCGAGGGCGAAAATACGAATCCACAGCCGTTTTCCCGCCAGGGCAGGGGAGCGCCGAAGCTCCGCCACCAGGCTCGGGGCGCGCGCCAAACCGACGGCCACCGATCCGCCGAAAATCCCGACGCTCACCAGATCCGCTTCGCCGGGCTCGCCGCGCGCGGCTTCACCGGTCGGGAGGGCGGGCCGCGAGGCGTAGAGGCCGAGGGGGTTCATGGCGAAGAGCGGATCCTCGAAGTTCGGATCGCGCACGTAGCCGAGGAAGGGGTGCATAACCTCGGGCGCGAGGTTCCCCTGATCTTCGGGCACGATCGCCGGCCGCTCGGACCGCTCCAGCTCACTCTCGAGGGCCCTTTGGTTGGAGAGCGCCTCGACCTGCTGAAGCACCCGCTCGCGCTCCACGGCGGCCCGGGCCGGAGTAAAGGCTTCGCCGGTGAGAATCCACAGCGTGGTGAAGGAACCCAGCTCCATGAGCGAGGCCAAGATACCGGCCAGCATCAGGCTGAACAGGAGCTTGCGAAACAGGCCGGGGGCGGGGGTCTTCACCGGCGCATTCTACGGGTCCCGGCCGCCCGCGCGACACCTCCGTAGCCGCCGGCGGGTTACACTGCGCGGCGATGCCCCAGCCGTCGCCGCTCGACCCGGAGAGATCCTCCAGGGCAAGCCGCCTGCGATCCGTGGGCGCTCGCCTCGCTCTGCTCGCCACCTCGCTGCTGGTCTCTTTTCTGGCGGCGGAGCTGGCCTGGCGACTGGTGATGAACAGCGAAACGGAGACCGGCCAGCGCCTGCGCAATCCGATGCTGTACGGGGATCCGTTCTCCGACGACTTCTTCTGGAAGCTGCGCTACCGCTGGCAGAGCCACGTCGACCACTTCAGGCCCCCTGAAAACCCGCACCCGCTGCTCGGCTGGGCGTCGGCGCCTATTCGCGAAGATTTCAGCCACGCGCTCGCCCCCGAAGCCGCGGGCCGGCGCCCTGTGCTGCTCTACGGCGACTCCTTCGCCCAGGGCATGCAGGGCACCGACCGCTTTCAGAAGCTGCTCAACCGAGATCCCGAATTCGCCGATTTCGCCCGCGACCACTATTTCCTCAACTACGGCGTCGGCGGCTACGGTGTCGGCCAGATCTACCTGCTCTTCCAGCGGTCGATCGACCTCTTCGAAGACCCCTTCGTCATCTTCAGCGTCATGACCTTCGACCTCGACCGCAGCGTGCTTTCCGTGCGCATCGGCCAGAAGCCTTATTTCGAGGTCGAGAACGGAGCGCTGGAGCTGCGCGGCGTGCCGATCGACAGCGATCCGCACCGCTACTACGCTGAGAATCCGCCCGAGGTGGGCTCCTACCTGCTGCGCCGCCTCCGCCGCCTGCCTCGCTTTCGGCCCGACGAAGACGGGTCCGCGGCGACGGCGCGAAAGAAGGAGGTCAACGGGGCGATTTTCGCCGAGGCCATCCGCGAGCTCGAGGCCCGCGAGCTGGACTACGTGATCTTCGTTTTTCACGCTCGAAAGGCGCTTCGCGACGGCCCCGACTGGCGCTCCGCATTTCTCGAGGGCGAGCTCGAGAGGCACGGCGCACCCTATCTGTGGTCCTACGACATTCTGCGCAGCCGCGCGCCGAACGCTGAGCTCGACGAGCTTTTCGATCCCAAGACCGTGCACCCGACGTCGCTGGCCAACAGGATCTTCGCCCGCGCCATGGCCGAGCGGGTGAGGGCCGACTCGGCCGACGAGTCCGCGCGCTGATCAGTCTCTCTTAACGGCGGCCTAGGCGGAGGCGTGGGGGTGGCGCCGTGGGATAGTGTCCCGTCGTAATGCTATGCGCCGTCTTGGCGGCGTATCTTGGGTCTAATCGCTTCTCGTCTCAGGTCTTCAGGAAATACGAACTCTCCCCAGGAAGCTCCCTACCCATGGCCAAGCGACTGACTCTCCTCTTCATAGCCTCGCTCCTCCTGGCCGGCGGCGCCGGTGCCCAGACCGTGATTCAGGTCACCAGCGCCTCCCAGCTCACGACTCTTCTCGGAACCGGCGGCGGCTCGGCCGCGGACGGCACCGTCCTGGAGCTGGCCGCCGGCACCTACGGCGCGCCGAACGACGGATTCTTGATCAGCAATCCCGATAGGTCCCTGACCCTGCGGTCGGCCGTGCCCGGCGCGGTTTTCCTCGACGGCCTCGGAAGCCGTCCGATCCTGCGCTACAACGTGACCGACTCCTCGCGTCGCGGCACCGTGGTCTTCGAGGGCCTGACCTTCCGCCGCGGCTTCTCGACCTCGAACTCCCGGGCCTCGGCGGTCACCCTGCGCGACGCCGACGCGACTTTCATCGACTGCGTCTTTGAGGACAACGTCAACGAGTCGGCGGGCAACGGCCTCGGCACGGTCGGTCTCCGGCTCGGAGCCACCGGTCTTTTTCTGCGCTCTATCCTGCGCGACAACACCTCGCAGACCTCGGGGGCGGGGGCCGCGGTGGTCTCGGGCTCGACGCTGTGGTGCCACGAGTGTCAATTCCTGCGCAATCGCAACAACGTGGCCGGCCATATTCCTACCGCCACCGGCGCCGGTCTGGTGGCCTCCGACTCGTCCGAGATCTACCTCTCGAACAGCCGATTCGAGGCCAACGAGGCCGGCTTTGCCGGCGGCGCCTTCGACGTCAAGGGCGACTACGGCGAGAACCCGGTGCTCCTGACGGCCTCGAACTCCACCTTTGAGGACAACCTCGCCGAGCCTCACCCTTCGGTCAACACCCCCAGCCCCGCGGCCGGGGGCGTGGGAAACATCGAAGACAACACGATCGCCAAGTTTTACAGCTCCCGCTTTTTCGACAACCACGCTCGCTTCGGCGGCGCTTTGTCGAACTATCGCGGCCAGGTCGAGATCTTCGACTCGGTCTTCCGCGGCAACTACGCCATCGGTCAGCCGAGCACCAACACCACCGCGCGCGGCGGCGCCCTCTTCGGCATCTCCGACGACACCACGTTCGACGGCGCCAACAACAGGCCGACCTCCAGGATTCTGATCCGCGATTCGCTCTTCGACGGCGCCGTCGCGCCGGGCGCTCCCCAGAGCGTCGCGGCGCACACCGGGGGCTGCATCTTCTCCACCGGCGACGTGTTCCGCCAGCTTGGGCTCGGCGGCGTCACCCCGGGCGGCAGCCTGGCGCAAAACCGTGCGCGCCTCGACATCGCCCGCACCGCGTTTGTGGGCTGCGACGTGGACGACATCGACTTCCCTTCGGCCTTTGGTGGCGGCATTTTCAGCAGCCTGTCTCTGGTCACCCTCGACGACTCCCTGTTCATCAACAACGACGCCACCGGCACCAACTCCTCCGGAGGAGCGGTGGCCCTCACCCGCTTCGTGGATGTCACGGTCCGCAACACGACATTCCAGAACAATTCGGCCGCCGTACGCGGCGGCGCCATGTTCATGGTCGGAGCCACCATCGATATCGACGGCAACGTCTTCGCCAAGAACTCGGTGGGCGGCGCCAGCGTCGGCACGTCCCTGGGCGCGGCGCTCTTCGTCGGCGTGCAGGACGACTCGAGCCGCGGTATCGAGGGCACGGTGCGCAACTCGCTCTTCGTGGAGAACGAGGGCCTGGCGATCTACGACGACGACCGCGTCGACACCACCGGCTACTTCAGCACCGTGACCTTCCTCAACAACGAGTTCGCCGGCAATTTCTTTGCGCCCTCGGTCTATCGAGACGTCATCGTGGGCCCCTCGGGCATCGTCGATCCCGCGGGTCTCAACGCCCTGGTGGTCGATCGCGGCAACGGCAACACCACCGACAAAGCGCCGGCCAACGACAACGTCGCCCTCCCCTCGGCGCCCGCCACCGGTCAGCTGCTGGCCGCGCCGCCGCAGATTCTCGATCGCGCGGCCGCCGGAGACGCGGGTCAGGGTACCGAAGCCTTCGTGGCCTACGCCTGGTGCGGCGAGTGCGCCGAGCTCGACGGCGGCCAGCTGGGGCTCAATACGGGCCTCGCCCCCTCGGGCACGGGCGTTCGTACCCTGATGGTCTTCAACAACGGCGCGTGCTCCGGCGCTCCCGCGGTCGACACCACGGCCTTCGTCACCCAGGGCGCGGACCCCGAGGCGACGCTCGCGGCCAACCCGCTGATGATCACCTCAGGCGGCACCTCGACCCTCAGCTGGCAAACTCCGTCCGGTGCTTTTCTGGACTCCGCCCTCAACCGCGGCAGCGGCTTGGTTTCTACCGCCTCGGGCACGGCGCAGGTCAGCCCGGCCTTGACCACTGAGTACACCTTTTTCGCGCTCACCGAGGAGGGAGGCGCGGTCGCCCAGGAGACGGTCTTTGTGGACGAAGATCCGCCGAATAACGACCTGATCTTCCAGGACGATTTCGAGTCGGGCACCACGTCGTCCTGGGACTGAGGGGAGCTCGGGCTCTCAGGGATTGACGTAGCCGAGGGCCTTGAGCTGCTCGAGCAGCTCGGGGTCCTCGGGGCCCTCGCTGCGCAGCTCCGCGAGCGGGGCCTCGCGCCAGACCGTGAAGCCGACCACGCCGTCGCCCGCCTCGAGGGGGGCGGGCTTGACGCTCCAGGCGCCGTCCTCAAAGAGCAGGCCGAACGGCGCATCGCCGGTTCTTTGGAGGTTGAAGACCTTATCGAAGGGGGCGGGCTCGCGGCCGGGCAGCTCGAGCTGCCCCTGAAAGCCGACGATCGGTCCGGGTAGAGCCTCGAAAAAGAGGGTGGTTTCCTGCCCGGGCTGCAGGCGGAAGCGGGCCGTTCGATGTTTATTCCAGCTGAGGCACCGGCAGTCGGGGTCGATCGCCTTGACCCTGTCGCGATGGGTGAACTCGTGGCCGAGAAGGCCGCTCAAAACGCCGTCGCTGCCGTTTCGCAGGCGCAGCCTCAGGCCCTCGTGCTGCTCTTCGAGGGTTTGGCGCACCTTGGCTCGAAGCCTCTCGGTCGCCGGGTGGGACTCCGAGAGATTCACGGTTTCGCCGGGATCTGACTGAAGGTCGTAGAGCTCCTCGCGGCCCAGGGTGCCCTGCCACGCGGTGTTGTTGAAGACGTACTTCAGCTGATTGCGGTAGCGCAGACCGATCCCGTAGTTGGCGGAGGAGGCGTAGGTCCAGGCCTCCTCGGGCACGGCGTCGCTCTGGCCCGCGATGAGGGGCCGGAGAGAGACCCCGTCCATGGCGCGGGCGCGCAGGCCGAGGGAATCGAGAATGGTCGGCACGATGTCGATCGAGCGCACCTGCTGAGGCACGCGCGTGCCGGCGCCGAAGCCGTCGGGAAACTCGATGATCAGGGGCACCATGACGTTGTAGTCGCCGTGGTAGTTGTGCCCGCCGCGATTGGCCTCGCCCATCGCCTCGCCGTGGTCGGAGGTGACCACGATCAGCGTTCTTCCCTTGAGACCCAGGCGCTCGAGGCGCTCGAAGAGCTGACCCATCACCTCGTCGACGTAGCCGATGGCGCTGTCGTACATGGTGAACATGTGGGCCTTTTCGTCTTCGTTCAGGTGCTCGATCTCCTCGCCCTCGGGCGTCGTGACGACGAAATAGTCGTGCTGCCAGAGGGGGTCGAGCGGCTTCTGGGGCCTGGCGCGCAGGGAGATCGCGCCGCGGACGTTGCCGCGCTCGCCGGAGTCGAAGCGGCTGAAGTACGGCTGGCGCTCGCGGTGCGGAAAGTGCACCTCATAGGTGTGAAAAAGCAGAAAGAAAGGCCGGGCGCGCTGCTCGTCGAGCCAGTCGAAGAGCCGTTTCTTGCCCTCGGCTAGCTCCTCCTCGGCCAGGATGCTGGGCCAGTAGCGGAAGGTGTCGAAACCTTGGGCGAAGCCGAAGCGAGGCCTCAAGTAGCCGCCGCCGGTGATCGCGGCGGTGCGGTAGCCCTCCCGGCGCAGGATCTCGGCCAGCATCTCCAAAGATGCCGGGCTGGTGCCGAAGTGGTTGACGTCGTGGCGCAGGGCCTCAAGACCGGTGAACATCGAGGCGTGGGAGGGCAGGGTCCAGGGCGCCTGCACCACGGTGTTTTCAAAGAGAACCGCCGACTTCTCGGCCCAGGCGTCGAGGTGGGGCGAGGTCGGCTGAGGATTGCCGTAGCCCGAGAGTCGATCGGCGCGCAGGGTGTCCAGGGAGACGAGGATGACGTTGGGGCGCGTTTCGCCCTCGGGGGGAGGCGGGCCGACGATCTCAGGATTGGCCCAGAGGGGGAAGCCGCGGGCGAGATCGGGCGTTCTTTGGCTCGCGGTCTCCAGCCGTATGGTGACCGCGCGGCCGCTCCAGGGCGCGAGATCGAGGGTCTGCTCAAACCAGCGGTTGGCGTCGCGGGAGGGGTCGAGGGTAGCGCTCCACAGCACCTCGCCGCCCTCTTCCTGGGTGTCCGCGGGTCCGCTTTCGGCTCCGGCGCCCGCCGCGCTCTTCTCGCGGACGCGGACTCGAAACTCGATGCTCTCCTGCACGTTTCCCTGCACGCCGTAGGAGAGGCGCAGGCGCTCTCCCGCGCCGACCTCGATGCCCTTTTCGATCGGCACCCCGGGGGGCGCGAGGCGCACGTTGCGCGCCTCGGAGTCGAGATCGACCTTGAACGGCCTGGCCAGAGCCTCCGCGAGCTGGGCGGGTTTGGCGATCCGGCGGACTCCCGTGATCTTCGATAGCCAGACGGCCGCCGGCGCCTCGCCTGAGCCTCGCAGCCTGAGCCTCAGGCGCTCGGCCGAGCCGCGCCACTGCCGGTGGGCCGCGAGATCGAAAGTCAGCACGACGGGAGCCTCGGGACCTGCCGCGGGCGGCGGATCGAGGGTGATCGAGCGCTCTTCGCTAAAGCGGCGCGCGCCGTCGGTCCACGAGAGGGTGGCCTTGCCCTTCAGTCCCGCCAGGGTGACCCGCAGCTCGTGCAGCGAGTCTTCAGGGTCAGGATCCCCGGCCTCGGCTCCTGGCGCCGGGAGGGCTCTGGTGAGCTGCAGCGAACCCTCAGCCGACCGCAGCAGGTGGCCGTCATCTCGCTGCGTGGAGGCCTCCCGCCTCGAGGTTTCGAAATCTGCGAGCGCCTCTTCCGAGTCGAAGGTCCAGGTGAAGGCCGTCTCAGCGGAGAAGAGCGCGCCGCGATCGAGCAGGATCTCCGGATCCTCCTCGATGAATCTTTCGACCAGCGACTCGCCGGCAGGGCGCTCGCAGGCCGAGGCGAGGGGCAGCAGCGCCACGAGGCAGGCCAGCAGGATTCGAGAACGCCTCCGCGAGCCCTTCGCCCGGCCAGCCCCGGTTTCTAGACTCATTCCGGTCGCGCCACCAGCTGAAAGACCCGGTCGGTCCGAGAGGCCTCGTCGGCTCGAATCTCGGTCCCCTGGGCCGGATCGCTGAAGCGGTAGTCGAGGGCCTCGAGCTGCTCGAAGACGGCGGCCGCGCAAAACTTGCCGTGCACCTCGATCAAGAGCTTGGGGCGCTTTTTCTCGAGACATTCCCGCATGCCCTCAAGCGCGTAGCCTTCGGCGCCCTCGACGTCGAGCTTGATGAGATCCGGCTCGCGGAGGTCGAACTCCCGCATCAGATCGTCGAAGGCATAGCACGGAACCTGGATCCTGTGGCCCGGCTTTTGGACGGCAAAGCCGGACGCCTCGGAGACTCCGAGGTTGGTGTTGCCGTAATTCAGCGTGAAGCTCGAGACCCCGGAATGGTGCAGCAGGGCCACGGGCAGGATCTCGGTGTTCTCGAGGCCTTGGCCGACGAGGTTGGCGCGCAGCATCTGCACGCATATCGGGTTGGCCTCCAGGCAGTAGACGTAGCCCGACTCGCCGGTAGCCAGGGCGAAATGCGAGGCGTGGAAGCCGATGTTGGCGCCCACGTCGAAGATCACGTCTCCCGGCTCGACCAGGCTCCGAATCTCCTTTTGAACCTTCTTCTTGTGATCGAGAAGAGCCCTGGCCTCAAAGGCACTCGGCGTCCAGAGCCTGAGACCGTCGATTTCGATGCGCGTGGGGACCGGCAGCGGGTCCTCAACCGAGCGGACCTCAAAATCTAGCTCGCTGCTGCCACTCCGCTCACCCGAGCGCCAGTCGACCTGGAGAATGAAGGTACCCGTCGACTCGGGGAAGACGCCGAGCGGCTCGAGTCGGTTCGTCCAGTCCATGAGGGGCTGGGTATAGCGCACCGGTCGATGGTGGAGAAAGCTGCGGATCTCGACCCCTGGAAGGTCGCCCTGGATCTCCAGGTCGATCTTGAGGATCGTGCCGCCGCAGAAGCTTTCGCCGCAAACGACCCGTTTGCCAAAGCCGGACTGTTTGAGAGTGTCGAGA
>JBCCLG010000169.1:0-8822 GCA_039027015.1 Acidobacteriota bacterium
CGGAGATGGTGATGCCGGGCGACAACGTGAACATGAACGTCGAGCTGATCGCGCCGATCGCGATGGACAAGGGCGTTCGCTTCGCCATCCGCGAGGGCGGCCGCACCATCGGTGCCGGCACCGTCACCGAAATCGTCGAGTGACCGAGTTGGCTAAGCGACCTGGGCAAGGGGAAGCAAGATGGTGAACGAAAAGATCAGAATCAGGCTCAAGGCCTTCGATTACCGCATTCTGGATACGTCGACGAACGAAATCGTCGACACGGCCCGCCGCACCGGGGCCCGGGTGGTGGGACCGATCCCTTTGCCCACTCACATCTCCCGCTACACCGTCAACCGATCGCCCCACGTCGACAAAAAGTCCCGTGAGCAATTCGAGATCCGCACCCACAAAAGGCTGCTCGACATCTACGAGCCGACCAGCCACACGGTGGACGCGCTGATGAAGCTCGAGCTGCCCGCGGGTGTCGATGTGGAGATCAAGCTCTGACCCTGAGCAGAGGGAGCGAGGCGATGAAAGGAATCTTGGGTAAGAAAATCGGTATGACCCAGATCTTTGCCGACGACGGCAAGATCGTCCCGGTGACCGTCGTCAAGGCGGGTCCCTGCCTGGTCGTGCAGCGCAAGACCGAAGCCGGCGACGGCTACGACTCGGTGCAGCTCGGCCTGGTCGAGGAGAGCGCGCCGAAGAAGGTCAACCAGGCCAAGCGGGGCCACTTCGACAAAGCCGGCGTAGCGCCCATGCGCGAGCTGGCCGAGTTCCACGTCACCGGTGACGATCCGGCCCAGCCCGGTGACCAGGTGAAGGCCTCGGTGTTCGAGGAGAACGACTACGTCGACGTGGTCGGCACCTCCAAGGGCAAAGGCTTCCAGGGCGTGATCAAGCGCCATGGCTTCGGCGGCGGACGAGCCACCCACGGCTCCATGTTCCACAGGGCCCCCGGCTCCATCGGCCAATCGGCCTACCCGTCGCGCGTCTTCCCGGGCGTGCGCCTGCCGGGCCGCATGGGCGGTAAGCGGGTCACGGTGAAGAATCTCCAGATCGTCAAGGTGGACGACGAAGAGAACCTCATCTACCTGCGCGGCGCCGTGCCCGGTGCGCGGAATAGCTACATCGCGCTGCGCGAAGCGAAGCGCGGCTGACGGAGAAGCGTGCGATGAAGATCAAAGTCAAAAGCCTGGGAGGCGAAGACCTGCGGGAGATCGACCTGCAGGAAGAAGTCTTCGCCTACCCCTACAAAGAGCACTTGATCCACAGCGTGATCAAGTCGATCCTCGCCGCTCGGCGGGCGGGCACCCACAAGACCAAAGTGCGCTCGGAAGTCTCCGGCTCCGGCAAGAAGCTGTGGCGTCAGAAGGGCACCGGTCGCGCTCGAGTCGGCAGCATCCGCACGCCGCTGTGGAGAACCGGCGGTACCGTCCACGGCCCGCAGCCCCGGTCCTATCAGGACAAGATGTCCGTGCGCGAGAAGAAGAACGCCCTGAAATCTGCCCTGTCGCGCAAGATCGCCGACGAGCAGGTGACGGTGGTCGATTCCTTCGAGCTGGAGAGCCACAAGACGAAGGCCCTCGCCTCGACCCTCTCCGGGCTGGGCGTAGAGCGCAAGGCGCTTCTGGTGGACTCGCGGGAGAACGAGAACCTCATGCGCGCGTCGGGCAACAACCCGTCGCTCAAGGCCGTCGACGCCCTGAAGGTCAACGTCTACGACGTCGTCGATCGCGAGCACCTGGTGCTCTCCGAAGCGGCTCTGGGTCGTCTGGTGGAGGTGCTGTCGAAATGAGAATCGAAGACATCATCCGGCGTCCTCTGATCACGGAAAAGGCGACCCTGCAGCGCGAGCTGGCGGAGACCTACGTTTTCGAGGTCGCCATCAACGCCAACAAGATCGAGATCAAGAAAGCGGTGGAGGCCCAGTTCGGGGTCAAAGTCGCCGACGTCCGCTCCGCGCGCATGCACGGCAAAATGCGTCGCCAGGGCCGTTATTTCGGCTTCCGCCCGGACTGGAAGAAGGTCTACGTCCGCCTCGCCGACGGCGAGAAACCGATCGAATTCTTCGAGGGTGCCTGATGGCTATCAAAAAATTCAGACCGACCAGCCCAGGCTCGCGCTTCAAGACCTCGTCGACTTTTGAGGAGTTGACCAAGGATAAGAAGCCCGAGAAGAGTCTGACGGAAGGCAAAAAGCGCATCGGCGGACGCAACAACACCGGCCGCCAGACCATTTGGTTCCGCGGCGGCGGCCACAAGCGGCGCTACCGCATTATCGACTTCAAGCGCCACGACAAGGTTGGAGTTCCCGCCAAAGTGGCTTCGGTCGAGTACGATCCCAACCGGTCGGCCCGCATCGCCCTTTTGCACTACGCCGACGGCGAGAAGCGCTACATCCTGTGGCCCTCGACCCTCGAGGTCGGATCCACCGTGGTCGCCGGGCCGGAGGCCGAGATCAACCCGGGCAACGCCCTGCCGCTGCGCAACATGCCTCTCGGTACGATTCTTCACAACATCGAGCTGAAGATCGGCAAGGGTGGCCAGATGGTGCGCTCGGCCGGCACCGGCGCCCAGCTGATGGCCAAAGATGGCGACTACGCCCAGGTCAAGCTGCCGTCCGGCGAGGTGCGCCGCGTGCACCTCAACTGCTACGCCACCGTCGGCGCGATCGGCAATTCCGATCAGAGCAACATCTCCTACGGCAAAGCGGGCCGCCGCCGTTGGCTCGGCCGTCGTCCGCACAACCGCGGCGTGACGATGAACCCGGTCGATCACCCGATGGGCGGCGGCGAGGGCCGCAGCTCCGGCGGCCGCCACCCCTGCACTCCGTGGGGCGTGCCGACCAAGGGCTACAAGACGCGCAACAACAAGCGCACCGACAACATGATCGTTCGGCGCCGCGGCCGCAAATAAAGGCCTTCGCCAACGCCCAGCATTTCAAACACAACAGCTTTTACTTATCCCTCCTGACAGAGATTCGAAGCGCATCGAGGTACCCCTATGTCGAGATCGCTCAAAAAAGGCTTCTTCGTCGATCCGTCGCTTCTCAAGAAGATCGACGCGATGAACGAGTCTGGGCAGAAGCGGGTCGAGAAGACCTGGTCGCGCCGTTCCACCATCATCCCTGACATGGTCGGGCACACGCTCGCGGTGCACAACGGCACCAAGTTCGTTCCGGTCTTTATCAGCGAGAACATGGTCGGCCACAAGCTCGGAGAGTTCGCCATGACCCGCACTTTTCGCGGCCACGCCGGCAAGAAAGAAAAGATGGCGGGGAGGAGATGACGATGGAAGTGAGCGCCAGACTCCGCTATCTCCAGGCGTCGCCGCAGAAAGTTCGCCTCGTTGCGGACCTGATCCGCGGTAAGGACGTCGAAGAAGCGGCCATCATCCTGAAGCACACCAAGAAACGCGCCGCGGGCGACCTCGAGAAGCTCTTGAAGTCCGCCGTCGCCAACGCCGAGAACCGCGACGAGATGGTCGACGTCGAAGACCTCTACGTCAAAGAGATCTCGGTCGACGGCGGCCCCGCCCTGAAGCGCGTGTGGTTCACCACCATGGGTCGGGCCTACCGCAAGCTCAAGCGACAGAGTCACGTCACCATCAAGCTCGACACCCGCCCCGAGGGTGACAAAGACTCCAGGAGGAATTGATAGTGGGCCAGAAGACCCATCCGTACGGCTTCAGGCTGTCCTACAACAAGACTTGGCACTCCCGCTGGTATGCCGAGAAGGACTACGCCAACATCCTGCATCAGGATCTGGACCTGCGAGACAAGCTCAAGCGTCGCCTGTCTCACGCCGGCGTCAGCGAGATCGATATCGAGCGCGCCGCCAACCGGCTGCGGGTGACCATCTACACCTCCCGCCCGGGCATCATCATCGGGCGCAAAGGCGCCGAGGTCGACAAGCTGCGCGACGACCTGCGCAAGATGACCGGCCGCGAGGTGCACATCAACATCCAGGAGATCCAGCGTCCGGAGCTGGACGCCCAGCTGGTCGCCCAGTCGATCGCGGGCCAGCTCGAGCGCCGCGTCTCCTTCCGTCGCGCCATGCGCAAGTCCATGGAGTCGGCTTTCCGGTTCGGCGCCAAGGGCGTGAAGATCATGGTCTCCGGCCGCCTGGGCGGCGCCGAGATCGCGCGCACCGAGTGGTATCAGGAGGGGCGCCTGCCGCTTCATACCCTCAAGGCCGACATCGACTACGGCTTTGCGGAATCGCGGACCACCTACGGTGCGATCGGCATCAAGGTCTGGGTCTACAAGGGCGACCTGCTCAAGGAAAAGGCCCGCCGGGCGGGCTGACGAGAGGGGAACCACACCATGTTGATGCCAAAGAAAGTCAAGTACCGCAAGCGCCACCGCGGCCGCATGAGAGGCCGTGCCAAGGGCGGCGACCGGCTCAGCTTCGGCGACTACGGGTTGCAGGCCCTCGAGCCCGGGTGGATCACCTCGCGCCAGATCGAGGCGGCCCGTATCGCCATCACCCGCCACATCAAGCGTCAGGGCAAAGTCTGGATCCGAATCTTTCCCGACAAGCCGATCACCAAAAAGCCTCTCGAAACCCGAATGGGTAAAGGTAAAGGTAATCCGGAAGGCTGGGTTGCCGTGGTGAAGCCCGGGCGCGTGCTGTACGAGCTGCAGGGCGTTGGCCCGGAGCTTGCGAAAGAGGCCATGCGGCTGGCGTCTCACAAGCTGCCGATCAAGGTGAAATTCGTCAGCCGCCAGGAAATCCAGGCCTAGCGAGATAGACAGGCGCTGAGCCTGAAGGAAATCACCATGAAAGCTTCCGAACTGCGAGAGATGACCGTCGACGAGCTGCGAGCGCAGGAGAAAGAGCTCGCTCAGCAGCTCTTCAACCTGCGCCTCCAGCTGACCACCCAGGGCCAGCTCGACAACCCCGCCAAGGTGCAGCAGGCCAGAAGAGATATTGCGCGGGTGCTGACCGTGATCCGGGAGAAGCAGGCTTCCTGAGCCCGCAATAACCCCGGAATCCACCAGCAGTCCTAGGAGTTAGCAATCCCAGGAGTCAGGAGTCCCAGGAGTCAATGGATATGAGTGAGACCGCCCAAAACGGCGCGAGCGAGCGGGGGCGCCAGCAGGTTCTGGCCGGCATCGTGGTGAGCGACAAGCAGGACAAGACCGTCACCGTCCGCGTCGAGCGCACCGTCATGCACCCCCTGTACAAGCGCTTCGTCAAGAAATCCAAGAAATTCGCCGCCCACGACGAGAACAACGACTGCAAAGAGGGTGACCGCGTGGTCATCGTCTCCAGCCGCCCGCTGTCCAAGCGCAAGCGCTGGCGCGTCCGCGAAATCGTCGAGCGCGCCAAGTAGATCGAAAGGAGGAGACGGCGATGATCCAAATGGGAACCGTTCTCGACGTGGCCGACAACTCCGGCGCGAAAAAGCTGGGCTGCATCACCATTCTCGGTGGCTCGACCGGCAAAACCGCTGGCGTCGGCGACATCATCACCGCTTCTGTCAAAGAAGCGCTGCCCGACGGCACCGCCAAAAAGGGCCAGGTGGTCAAGGCGGTCGTGGTTCGCACCCGGCGCGCCACCCGGCGCAAGGACGGCAGCTACATTCGCTTCGACAACAACTCCGCGGTGCTGATCGACGGCAACAACGAGCCGGTCGGCACCCGCGTTTTCGGTCCGATCGCCCGTGAGCTGCGCGAGCGTCGCTTCATGAGGATCGTGTCCTTGGCCCCCGAGGTCCTGTAGCGGCACCGGGTGGAGGAACGAGCGATGACAAAGCTGAACATCAAAAAAGGCGACCAGGTGCTGGTGATCGCGGGCAAGGACCGCGGCACGCGCTCCAAGGTCCTGAGGGTTGACAGCAAAAAAGAGACGGCCATCGTCGAGCAGGTCAACCTGATGAAGAAGCACACCAAGCCCAACCCTCAGAAGCAGGTGCAGGGCGGCGTGCTGGAAACAGAGGCGCCGATTCGGCTCTCGAACTTGATGGTGATCTGCCCCGAAACCGGCAAGCCGACCCGGGTGGGTCGCAAGACGATCGAGCGGGGCGGCACGAAGAAGAGCGTGCGGGTGGCCAAGGTCTCCGGCGCGACCCTCGACTGAGCGCGCCCGGAGTGGAGAAGAGATCAATCATGAGCCAGTCCAACCAGCCGCGCCTCAAGCAGCGCTACGCCGACGACGTGATGCCGAAGATGCAGAAGGAATTCGGCATCGAGAACGTCATGGCGATCCCGCGCCTCAACAAAGTCGCGATCAACATCGGCCTCGGCGAGGCGAGCCGCAACTATAAGCTGCTCGAGGTGGCCCAGCAGGAGCTGACCGACATCAGCGGCCAGCACGCCACCATCACCCGCGCCAAAAAGTCCATCGCCGCCTTCAAGCTGCGTGAGGGCATGGCCATCGGGACCCGGGTCACCCTGCGCGGCGACCGCATGTGGGAATTCCTCGATCGCCTCATCTCGACAGCCCTGCCGCGGGTCCGAGACTTTCGCGGCGTCTCGTCCAAGAGCTTCGACGGCCGTGGGAACTACACCGTAGGCATCCGCGAACACACCATCTTTCCCGAGGTCGACACCTCCCGGGTCGACAACATCAAGGGACTGAACATCACCATCGTCACGACCGCCGGCAACGACGAGCGCGCGCGTTTTCTGCTCCGCGAACTCGGCATGCCCTTCGACAAGAAGAATTAAAGACCGCGGTGTAGCGTGCGTCGCAGCGAGCCCTGAATAGGAAAGGCTCGGACGGGCGCACAGGAGAGTAACGATATGAGCATGACCGACCCAGTTGCGGACCTCCTGACGAGAATCCGCAATGCGCTGCTGGCCAAGCACGACCGCCTGGACGTGCCGAGCTCGAAGCTCAAGACGAATATCGTGGCCCTGCTGAAGCAGGAGGGCTACCTGAGCGATTACGAGGTCATTGAGCAGAAGCCGCAGAACGTCCTCCGCATCTACCTGGCCTACAACTTCCAGGGTACGCCGGCGGTTCGGCGCCTCGAGCGGGTCTCCAAGCCCGGTCGCCGCGTCTATCGCCGCGCCGACGAGATCAAGCCGGTTCTGAACGGCCTCGGAACGGCCATCGTCTCCACCTCCAAGGGGCTTCTCACCGATCGACAGGCGCGCGAGCAGCGAGTCGGCGGCGAGATCCTCTGCGAGCTGTACTGACCTTAGGGAGCTGAGCGATGTCCAGAATCGGAAAAGCCCCCATCACCGTCCCGGGCGCGGCCAAGGTCCGCCTCGAGGGCGACGTCTTTCACGCCGAGGGACCCAAGGGCAAAGTCAGCGAGCGAGTTTCGATCAGCGAATGCCCGGTCGAGATCGACGGCGGCACTATCTCGGTGACCCGGGTCAACGACAGCGGGCCGGTGCGCGCCAAGCACGGCCTGACCCGCGCCCTGCTGCAGAACGCCGTCACCGGCGTGGTCGACGGCTGGTCGAAGCAGCTCGAGATCGTCGGCGTCGGCTACCGCGGCGAGGTCAAGGGTAAGGAGTGTCACTTCGCCCTGGGCTTCTCGCACCCCGTGATTTACCCGATCCCGGAAGAGGTCCAGATCGAGATCGACACCAAGGCCAACACGGTCAAGATCGCGGGCGCCAGCAAGCAGAAGGTGGGTCAAGTCGCCGCCGAGATCCGCTCTTTGCGTCCGCCCGACCCGTATAAGGCCAAGGGCATCCGTTATTCCGGCGAACACATCAGGCGCAAGGCCGGCAAGGCCGGAGCGAAATGATCCAGCGGCGGGTGACTTGAAGTCACCCGCACGACGAGGAAAGAGCGATGAGCGACTCTCACGCCAAAAAAATTATCCAAAAGCGCGGCCGCCGGCAGCGCGCGCACCTGCGGGTCCGCAACCGCATCAGCGGAACGCCCGCCCGTCCGCGCCTGGCCGTCTACAAAAGCCTGCGCTACGTCTACGCCCAGATCATCGACGATCTGAACGGCGTCACCCTGGCCCAGGCCAACTCTCGCGAATCCGACCTGGCGAGCGGCCTCGAGGCTTCCGCGAGCAGCACCGAGGCCGCCACCGCGGTCGGTAAGCTGGTCGCCGAGCGCGCCAAGGCCAACGGCATCGAAACCGTGGTCTTCGACCGCGGCGGGTTCGTCTACCACGGCAAGATCCGGGCGGTCGCCGAAGCGGCGCGCGAAGAAGGGCTGCGGTTCTAGGATTGAATTGTTAAACGAGCGCAGACCCGTCGCCCGCGCGTCGGCCGCCTCGAAGGAGAAGCATCAGTGCGAAGGAATTTCGATCGCGAACCTGAGTTTCAGGAGCAGGTAGTCCACATCAACCGCGTGACCAAGGTGGTGAAGGGCGGCAAGAACTTCTCCTTCTCGGCGCTCGTGGTCATCGGCGACGGAGCGGGGCGGGTCGGTTACGGCACCGGCAAGGCCAAGGAGGTTCCCATGGCCATCCGCAAGGGCATCGAAACCGCCAAAAAGAACATGATCCAGATCCCCATGGTCGGGGCCACGATCCCCCACCAGGTGCTCGGAGTGTTCAGCGCCGGTCGCGTGATGCTCAAGCCCGCGTCCCCCGGTACCGGCGCCATCGCCGGCGGCCCGGTGCGTTCGGTCATCGAGGTCTCGGGCATTCAGGACATCCTGACCAAGTCCCTGGGCTCCACCAATCCGCAAAACGTCGTCAAAGCCACCTTCGACGGCCTGCTTCAGCTGCGGGACGAGGCGACCGTGCGCCGCCTCCGCGGCCTGCCCGTGGGCGAGGACGCTGCCGGCGAAGCCCGCAGCGCAGCCCCCGGCGCCTGAGGCCCGGTCCCGCGCGCGCATGCCCGCATCAGGAGGACGAGATCATGTCGAACGAGCAGACGTCAAAAAAGACCATCCGTATCGAGCAGTATCGAAG
>JBCCLG010000170.1:0-8810 GCA_039027015.1 Acidobacteriota bacterium
ATGCCGCCGCCGCCCGCGGTGTGCTCGTGGCCTCGACCGCCGCTCGAGGTCGACTCCTTCGGACCGCGCAAGACGCGAGCCTCTTCGGACTTCGGCCAGGAATACCTCGAGAGCCTTCAGTCCCTGGGCTATCTCTGATGCGCTGGCTGGCGAGAACCGGGGAGTGGCGCGCCGCCCTCGCCGAGCCGCGCCTGCGAGCGCCCTGGCGCGCGGCGCTCTTCGTCTTCGCCCAGGCCCTGGTTCTCTACCTGGCGATTTTTTCCTGCACCTCGGCGCCGACCCGCGCGCCCGAGCCGCCGCCATCGACCCCGCCCGGCGACGAAATCGAGGCGCTGCGCCAGCGAGGGCTCCTGGTGCCGGTGGAGGGCGTTGCGAGGAGCGAGCTGCGCGGCTCCTTCGGCGCTCCGAGGGGCCAGCGTAAACACCTGGGTCTCGACATCCTCGCGCCCCGCGGAACGCCGGTGGTGGCCGTCGAGTCGGGGACGATCGCTCGGGTGTGGACCGGACGCCTCGCCGGGCGCGCCCTCCACCTCGTGTCCAGCGACGGCAGGTACCTCTACTTCTACGCCCACCTCGAGGGTTACGCCCGCGGGCTGCGCGCCGGTCGCGAGGTGCGCGCTGGGGAGGTGCTGGGGTTTATCGGCGATACGGGCAACGCCACCACGCCGCATCTCCACTTCGGTATCCGAAGCGCCGATCGCGGCGACGGCCGAGGCCAGGGGCCGGCGCTCGATCCGTACCGGGTGCTGAGGCCGCGCTGATCGCGCGGCGCATGACGAAATGCCGGGGGAGCCCGTAGAACAGGGCAACCGGGCAGCCAGGGAGACGCGATGCAAGAAGTGAACGCCGCGGCCAAGGCGGTGATCGGCGAGATGTCGAAAGTGATCTACGGCAAGAAGCCCAAGCTCGAGCTGGTTCTCTGCTGCCTGCTGGCCGAGGGCCATCTGCTGATCGAGGACGTGCCCGGCACGGCCAAAACGCTGCTCGCCAAAACCCTGGCCCGCACGCTGGGCGGCAGCTTCCGCCGCCTGCAGTGCACGCCGGATCTTCTGCCCGGCGACGTGACCGGCAGCAGCGTCTTCAATCAGAAGACCGATCAATTTGAGTTCCACCCCGGCCCGGTTTTCACCCAGGTGCTGCTCGCCGACGAGATCAACCGCGCGACGCCGCGGGCCCAGGCCGCGCTGCTCGAGTGCATGGCCGAGGGTCAGGTTTCGGTAGACAGCCAAACGTATTTGCTGCCGCGGCCTTTTTTCGTCATCGCCACCCAGAATCCCGTAGAGCATGAGGGCACCTTCGCGCTCCCCGAGGCGCAGCTCGATCGCTTCCTGCTGCGCCTCGAGATCGGCTATCCCAGCCTCGATGCCGAGGTCGAGATGCTGGTGCGCGGCGAGCGCGAGGATCCGTTCGATTCGGTGCAGCAGGTGCTCAGCCTGGAGGTTCTCGAGAAGCTTCGCCAGCGGGTGCGAGCGGTGCACGTGCATCCCGAGGTGCGGCGCTACGTGGTGCAGCTGGTGGCCGCCACCCGGGGTTCCCGCGAGTTCGCCCTGGGCGCCGGACCGCGGGCGACGCGGGGCCTTTACCGGGCAGCCCAGGCGGCGGCCGCCATGTCGGGCCGGAGTTTCGTGATGCCCGACGACGTCAAGAGGCTCATTCCGAGGGTGCTGAACCACCGCGTCATTCTGGGCGCCGAGGGGCGCCTCTCCCAGCGCACTCTGAGCCAGGCGGTGGAGCAGGCCGTGGGCCTGGTGCCGGCGCCTATCCTCGACGCGGAAACCGCCAGCGCGCGGGGATAGGGCGAGGTGAGGTGAGCGCTTCCCGCTCCTCGAGCGCAGAGGATCTGCCGGGCCGCGCCTCGGCCCAGGGCCTCGCCTGGTACGCGGTGGCCGGCGGCTGCCTGCTGCTGCTTTCGATCTCCTCCCAAGGCTTCTTTCTCTACGCCGCCGCCGTGGTCGCCTTCGTCTCCCTCGGCTCGCTGGTGTGGAGCACGGTATCGATCGATCGACTCGAGGTGGCGCGCGGCAGGGTCTCCCAGGAGGTTGAGCTGGGGGCCCGGGTGGAGCAGCGGTTGACGCTGCGCAACGGCAAGGATTGGCCGGCGCCGTGGATTTTTTTCGAGGACCGCGTCGACTCGGGAGTGGACGTCGAGGGCCCGCGCGGAGGCTGCGTCAGCCTCGGTGCGGGCGGCCGGGAGGAGATCCGCTACACGCTCCACACCTATCGGCGGGGGCTTTTCAGGCTCGGGCCGACGCTGCTCGAAACCAGCGATCCCTTCGGCCTGGTGAGGCGATTTCGGGTCGACGGCGCGAGCTCTTTTCTCACCGTTCTGCCGCGGCCCGTGGACATGAGCCAAGGCTGGCCGCTCGGCCATCAGCCGATTCATCAGGTGCCTCGTCGACGCAGCCTGCTGGAGGATCCGTCGCGCTTTCGCGGCGTTCGCGACTATCGGCGCGGCGACAGCCTCAAGCAGGTGCACTGGCGCGCCACCGCCAAGAGTCAGCGGCTTCAGGTCAAGCTCTTCGAGCCGTCGGTGCTCGACGGGGCGCTCATCGCCCTCGAAATGGAGGCCTCGCTCTATACCGCCGCCGCCGCCGCCGCCGACGGCGGCGAAGGGAGCGTCGGCGGGGTCGACCCCAACGAGGAGCTGGCGATCACGGCGGGCGTCTCCATCGCCCATTTCGTTTTGGGCGGCGGTCAGTCGGTGGGGCTCCTCGCCAACGGCGCCGACGCCGCCGAACGCTATCCGGAAGACCTCGCGGGGCAGAGCTTTCGCCGCTTCGAGGAAGCCGAGGCGCGGATGGCCCGGCGCCGCCATCCGAATCGGGTTCGTCCGGTGGAGCTCGCGGCCTCCAAGGGGCCGCGGCAGTGGCGGCGGGTGCAGACGCTCCTCGCGCGCCTGGTGCCTTCGAGCGGCGTCTCGCTGCCGCGCCTGCTGCACGTCGAGCTGCCGAGTTTGCCTCGCTCCCTGGTGCTGCTGGTGATCACGCCCAGGGTCGACGCCGAGCTGGTGGCGGTGCTCCTGTCGCTTCGCCGCGCGGGCATCGAGTCGGCGGTGATCTTCATCGCCGGCACAGGGCGGGCGCCCGAAGCGGCGCTGCCGGCTTCCGTGCCGGTCTACACCATCCGGCGTGCGGCGGATCTCGCGGCCCTGGGGAACCGGCGTTTATGAGCGGCGGGCCTCCGGAGGTTTGGGACGGCGATCTTCCCGAGGTCTGGCAGGGTCCTGCGCCCGAAGATCCGGAGAGCTCGGACCCGGGTGCCGAGGAAGCCTCGCCCGCCTCGCTGGAGGAGATCTACGCCGATCTTCCGGCCGGCGAAGATCCGCAGGTTTATCAGCCTCGGCGCGACGGGCCCCGCGGCGAGGAGCGAGAGGTGGAGGCCTCGCCGCTGACCCGGCGGATCGCCAGTCTGGCGATTCCAGCCGCGACGATCCTGATGGTCGCGTCTCTGCTCTTCTTTCTCTACGACGTGCGCTCGGTCTATCTGCCGGGCTCGCCGGCGCTCAAGTGGGTCGTTCTGTGCTTCGCGAGCGCTACGGTCCTGATCGAGCGCTATGTCTGCATGCGCGCCGGCAGGGTGGGAAGCTCCTCGAGCTTCTACACGCTGGCGCTCGCCGGAGCCACTGGCCTCGCCATGCTGGCTTCGCCCTGGGAGGCGCGCTCGGTCGGATTTGCGGGCGGGCTGTCCAACCTGCTGATCGTCTTCTTGGTGTGGAAGTTTGCCACGGCTCTCACCCGTCACCTGTCGGCGGATCTCGAGAGCCCGAATGCTCCGCGGCGCCCGAAGCTTTTCGGTCTCGAGCGACTGGCCATGGAGAGCGCCCGCGCGGAGAGAAAGGGGACTTTCACGATCTACGACGTCGGCCGGCGCGAGAACCTCGAGCGTCGCCGCCGGTCCGACGGCCGGGCGGCGACGCGCTCGGTAATCCGCCTGATCCTCCTGGCGCTCGTTCTCTTCGCCCTTTGCGAGCCCGTGCTGCTCGCCGGGTCGCCGGACATCGCAGGCCGAGCGCTCGGCGCCGTCGTGGTCTTCCTCTTCGCCGCGGCGCTGGTGGTGGCGGCGGCCACCTCGGTGCACGACTCCCAGCGCCTCGAGGCCCTCGGGGCGGACGGCAGCCTGGTCGGTCTGGTCGGCCGGCTGGGCTTCGCCGCGCTGCTCATGGTGTGCGTGCTCTCGGTGGCGCTCGGCCTGCCGGGGGTGGCGAGCGAGGGTCGCGGCGAAATCCAGGCGCTGCGCGGCGGCGAGGAGATGAACGCCTCGAGCGGCGAACCGGCGGCGGAAGACCCGGCGCAGAAAAGCGGCGGCGCCTCTCAAAGTCAAGACGCTTTGCAGCCCGAATCGCAGACTCAAGCCGACGGCGCCTCCGGCGGCGGCCTCCTCGAAGTGCTGATCGGTCTCGGGCAGCTCCTGCGCTGGCCGATCTACGCTCTCGCCCTCGCCGGAGCGCTGATCGCCCTGTGGCGCTTGGGCCCCCGGGGATGGCGCGGAGCGAGAAGGCGCTGGCAGAGCCTTCGGGAACGGCTGCGCTCGTGGCTGGCGCGCCGCCGCACCGCCGCCGCTCCGCCTGCCGATCCGCTCCTCGGCGCGGCGCTCCTCGGCGCGCTTCCCAACCGCCAGTGCGTGCTCGCAGCCTACGGCGTGTGGCTGGCGGTGTGCGATCGCCTGGGGGCCAGCCGCCCGAACGATCAGACGCCTCTCGAGATGCTGTCCGCGCTGCCCGCGCGGCTGGCCGAGCTGCGAGCTCCGGGCGACCGCCTGACTCGTCTCTACGTGCGGGCGGCCTACGACGCGGGCGAGATCAGCGATCACGAGGCCCGGCAGGCTCGGAAGGCGATCGAGGAGCTGCAGTTTTTGATGCCGCGCCTGCTCGAAGGGGCCCGGGTCGTGCCCGGATCCGGGAAGCGCGGGTGATAGCGTCGCCCGATGCTCGCCCCCTCTCTTTCGAGAGTCCTGCTGGTCCTTCTCGCCGCGGCCAGCCTCGCTGCGCCCGCGCTCGCCCAGAGCCTCGAGACCCGCGAGCAGGAGCTCAGTCAGATTCGGGAGCAAATCGAGCGGCTGAGAGAGAAAGTGGGGGCCATCCGATCCCGGGAATCCTCTCTCTCCGATCGCCTGGAGCGGGTCACCGTGGAGCTCGATCTGCAGCAGGCGCGCCTCGACGAGGCCGAGAGCGCGCTGCTCCTGGCCACCGAGCGCACCGGCGAAGCCGAGGATGAGATCGCCAGCCTCGAAGCCTCGCTGCTCGAGGTGCGCTCGGATTTGCGCCGCCGGCTCGTGGGGCTCTACCGCCTCGGGCGTCACGGCTACGTGCGGCTCTTTTTGTCGATGAAGCCCGGGGAGGATCTCCTCTCGGCGTTCCGGCAGCTGCGCTACCTGGTGCAGCGGGATCGCCGGGCTCTTGACCGCTACGACGCGCTGCTCGATGAAAAGGCGGCGCAGCAGCGGGTGCTCGAGCGCGAGAGGCTGCAGATCGCCCAGTGGCAGGGCGAGGAGCAGGAGCGACGCGATCAGCTGCTCGAGGTTCGCAAGCGGCGCCAGCGGCTGCTCGAGCAGGTGAGCGCCGAGCGCCGGGTTCTCGACGCCCAGGCCGGCGAGCTGGAGGCCAAGGAGCAGAAGCTGAGCCGCTTTGTTCTGGGCCTGGCGGCGGACGGGCCGGAGCCCCTCGGCGGAGTGCCGATTCAGGATTTCAAGGGGGTTCTCGACTGGCCGATCCAGGGTGAGGTGACTCTCGAGTTCGGCCCGCAGCGGGATCCGAGATACCGCACGGAGACCCCCCACAACGGCGTGGATCTGGCCACCGAAATGGGCTCCAAGGTGCGCGCCGTCTACGCGGGCGAGGTGATCTACGCCGCGGAGTTTGAGGGCTACGGCCCGATGGTGGTTCTGCACCACGCCGGGCAGGTCTTTACTCTCTATGCGGGCCTGCGTCTGCTGAACGTGGAGAAGGGTGAGGTACTATCCGTCGGTGACGTGCTGGGCGCGAGCGGCGAGCTGCTCTACTTCGAGGTCCGTGTGGAGAGCCAGGCGCAAAATCCCCGCGATTGGCTGCGCTAGGCCGCATGTGCGAGCAACCGATCGGCCGCCGCCGGCGTACGTTGAGGGTGAGGGGCGGCGCGACCCGCATCGCTCCACGAGCTACCCACATCGCTGGATTCCCATCGCAGCGCAACCAGAACTTTCGACGCGGCCCGGTTCCCCGAGAAGCCGGCCCGCGGACTTGACGATTCCCCGCGGGAGCCGAGAATGCTGACTCGAGGTCGCCTGATCTTCATAGCCCTATCCCTGACCACGGTCTTTCTGGTGACCGGCGCCACGCTGATCGCCGCCTCCGAGCAGCAGGACCCGGAAGACGGCGACTCGCCCTATAAATACCTCGCCGTCTTCATGGAGGTCTTCAACCTGGTCAACAAGGCCTATGTCGACGAGCCGGAGGTCGGTCAGCTGATGTCCGGCGCCTTCGAGGGCACTTTCGACGCGCTGGATCCCTTTTCGGTCTACGTGCCGGCGTCGGCGCTCGACACCTATCGCGAGTCGAGCACCATCGGCAGCCGGCGCAGCGGTCTGTTGGTGCTCAAGGAGCGGGGCGTTGCCTTTGCGATGGCGGTGGAAGACGGCAGCCCGGCGGCCGAGGCGGGCCTTGAGCGCGGCGATATCCTGGCGACCGTCGACGGCGTGGACACCCGCACCATGCCGCTCTTCGAGGTGCAGCGCATTCTGGCCGGGGAGCCCGGCACCGAAATCCGCATCGAGCGCCTGCGCCAGGGCGAGAAGGAGCAGGTCGACCTGAAGCTCGCCGAGTATTCCCGGCCCGCGGTGATCCTGAACGCCGAGGAGGGTATCCCGGTGCTGCGCATTCCGGGCTTCCACGACGGCGTCAAGGCCAGCGTGGAGAGGAGCCTCGAGGCCCTCACCCGGGCGGTGCCGGAGCCCATCGAAGCCGCGAAGGCCGAGTCGCCGTCTGAGGCCGCAGCCGCCTCGGATTCCGCCGAAGCCCCCGGAGACCCCGAGGCCCCCGGAGGCTCCGAGGCCCCCGGAGACTCCGAGGCGATCGGCGAGCCGTCCTTCGCGCAGACCGATCGTCTGCTGATCGACCTGCGCGGAGTGGCCGGCGGCGATCCGGCGGTGGCCTACGCCATCGCGGGGCTCTTCGCCGACGGCGAGCTGGGGACCCTGCGCCGCCGCCAGGAGGATGTCGAGGTATTCGAAGACGGCGCGGGAGCGCCGTGGCAGGGCCGCATCGCCGTTCTGACGGATCGCGGCACCCAGGGCGCAGCCGAGATTTTGATCGCGGTTCTCAAGCAGAGCCAGGACGCCGCCCTGATCGGCGAGCCGACTTTCGGGCACTCGGGCGTGCTCGAGGCGGTCTCTCTTTCCGATGGAGGCCAGCTGATGATCACCAGCGCCTTCTACACCGGGCCGGACCGCGCGCCGCTGGCCGAGGAAATCGAGCCGGACGTTCGGGTGCGGGCGTTCAGCCGCGTCGACGACGACGGACTGCCGATCGATCCGGTGCTCGAGAGGGGCGTGAAATTTCTCCTCGAGGAGGAAGAGGTCGAGGAGAAGGCGGCGGCCTGATCGGCGGCCCGGCAGCGGGCGAAGACTTTGATCTAGGGCGTTGGCGGTATACCCTCACCGCCGGCCTTGCCGCGACCTCGGCTGCCCCGAGGAAGAGCCCGCCATCCCCGAGTTTCGACACCATCTCCCCGTGTCCTCCCGCCGCTCCAAGCCTTCCCCCCGCCGCCGCTCTCGGCCCGCGGGCTCCAAGCCCTCCTCCCGGCAGGCAGCCGCGCGTTCGCGCCAGCGCGCCTTCGGGATCGCCGCCGCCATGCTTCTGGTCGCGGCGGGCTTCTACATAGGATTTCGCGCCGCCCAGCCCCCGCCGCCGCCAGATTTCTCGGCGCTCCGGGAGGGCGCGCCGGACTCCGCTCCCGGCACGGGATCGAGTCGCGGAGCGGGCGAGGGCCCTGCCAGCATCGCCGGGGGCGATGAGGGCGCGGGGCGGAGCACGGCCGCCGATCCTGGCCCAGACGCCGCGTCGGCGCCGGAGCCCGTCGCGCCGGGCTCCTCTTCCGAGTCGGTCGTGGTGACCCGCCAGCCTCCGCCCCGCCCGTCCGCAAGGCCGCGGGTAGCGCTTGTGATCGACGATCTGGGCAGGAGCCTCCAGGACGTGGAGACCCTCGGCAGCCTGGGGATCCCGGTGACCTACGCGGTGCTGCCCTTCGAGGCCAAAACCCGCGAGGTGGTCGCCCGCCTGCGCGAGCGCGGAGAGGAGATTCTCTGCCATCTGCCCATGGAGGCCGCGGGGCGCGCCAATCCGGGCCCGGGCGCCCTGCGGCTCTCGATGAGCGATGGAGAGCTGCGGCGGGCCACCCTCGAGGCCCTGGGCGAGGTGCCGGGAGCCATCGGGGTCAACAACCACATGGGTTCGGCGGTGGTCGCCGACTCGCGAGCCATGGCGGCCGTGCTCGGCCTGCTGAAGGACCAGGGCCTGGCCTTTCTCGATTCGCGCACCACCGCCGAGACCCTGGGCTACAGTATGGCTCGGCATATGGGGGTCCGGGCCGCCGAACGGCAGGTCTTTCTCGATACCCACCGCGACCGCGCCTTCATCGCCGGGCAGTTCCAGGCCCTGCTCGACGCCGCCGAGAAGCGCGGCGGCGCCATCGGCATCGCCCATCCCTACGACGAGACCCTGGAGATCCTGGTCGCTGAGGTACCGAAGGCCCGCGCCGCCGGCTTCGAGTTCATTCCCGCCAGCAGCCTTTTCGATCCCTGACGGGGGCCGTCAGCCCCGAGGCAGCGGGTCGAGCATC
>JBCCLG010000171.1:0-8794 GCA_039027015.1 Acidobacteriota bacterium
CTTCGACTTCCCTTCGACCGCGGAGCGGGAGCAGGGAATACCGGATAAGGCGATGGCTGTGCTCCTCATTCTCGCGGAGCAGCCGCGCAAGGTCTGCACCCGAGAGCACCTGCTCGACGCCGTTTGGGGGCTCGATCGCGAAGCCTACGACCGCGTGCTCGACAACGCGATTAGCGAGCTGCGCAAGGCCTTCGGCGACAACCCGCGAAGCCCGCGCTATATCGAGACCATCACCAAGAAGGGATATCGACTGATCGCCGAGGTGGAGTGGCCCGGTCAGCCTGCCTCGCCGATCGCAGGCGCCGAGGAGGATGCCTCGGCGGATCCCTCCTCGAGCCAGCGTGAATCGGTCGCCTCGAGGCTCGAGAATGTTGGCCGAGTTTCCGGGCGCTCGGGCCTCGGAGTCCCGTTGAGCGCCCCGGCCCTCGAGACCGCGACCTCGCCTGCCGCGACCGATTCTGAGCGGCCAGACGACGCCGCGTCTGCGGAGCTGGACGCACCCGCGGATGCCCCCGGCTATCCCGTGGGGATCGATGGTGCCCGGGGCTCTAAAGGCACCCGTGCCCTCGCCGCTGAGAGGGAGGCACCCGCGGCTCTGGGGCAGCCGCCGGAGCCCTCTGTGCCGCCGTCGTCAGGCCTTGGAGCCTCGAGCTGGCGGGCCCGCCTGGGCGTCTTCGGCGCGCTCTTCGGCCTGCTGCTCGTTGCCGGGCTTTGGAGCCTCTTCTTTCCTTCGTCGAGCCTTCCTCTTCACATCGCCCCAAGCGTTAACCGCACCGCGAGACCCCTTTACGACGGTCTCGAGGCGCGGCTTGCCGTGGCCCTCGAGAAGCACCAGGGACCTCGCTCGCGGGTCGGCTTTCGGGATCTCTCCTTTATTTCAAACGGCGTCATCAAGACCGTGGTCGAGGAAAGGGACGGGCGTCTGGTTCTGACCGCTTGGGTGGACGGCGTCGAAGGGCTGGATCGAGGACCCTTCGAGGTCGTGAGCGACGGGAAGGCGCAGATCGATCCGCTGGTCGAGCGCCTGGCGAACGAGATCCACGGGCGCCTCGATCGCCACCTGTGCCAGACGGGTTCCGGGTCGCGCGGCCAGGTGCCCGAGCACTGTCTGCGGGCCGGGAATCGCGATTGGATAGAAGGGCTCCTGGGCCCCGCGGAAGAGCGCCTGAAGCTCGCCGCGGACAAGGCGCAGGATGCGGAAACCCAGGCGCAGGCGTGGGACCTGCTCACCGTGGTGTACGCCGAGCGCGGGGAGACCCGCCCGGCCCACGAGGCGCTGTCCTCCTCGATGGCGAGCGCCGCCCCGTCCCCCGCTGAGGAGGCGCGCAGAGACCTCAGGACCGCGCGCATCGAGGGCGACGCGAGGGGTGAGCGCCAGGCTCTCGAGCGGCTCGAGCGAGAGGATCCGAGCGAAGCCCGGTGGCACGCCCGCCTGGGCCTCACTCTGTGGCGCGATCACCGCGCCTGTTCCGAAAGCCTGGCATCCTTCGAGCAGGCCAACCAAAGGATCGGGTCCGCCATGACCGCCGACCTGCCGTCCATCGGCCGGGCCCTGGTGGCCTGCGGTCAAGATCAAAAAGCCCTCGCGGCGCTCGAGCGCATGGCGCAGCTGTGGGCCGGAAACCCGAGGGTTCTCGCCGAGAAGGCGACCGTCGAGCGGCTGCTGGGGCTTTATGACGCGGCCCAGGAGACTCTGCAGCGCGCCTCGCCAAACGGTCTCGAGCATCCCGAGCTGATCCGCGCGCGGGCGGAGCTCTATCTGGCCAAAGGGCTCCTCAAGAGGGCGGGCGGGGATTTCGACTCGGTCAAAAAATACGAGAGCTGGCCGCGCGGCGTGCATGACGCCAGGCTCGGAAGCGTCCGCGCGCTGCTGCGCGCCGAGGGCGGGGCAGCTCTCGAGAGGGCGCGTGCCTTGGCCGGAGAGGCTTTAGCGGCGGTTCCGGCTTCCCTGGAGGCGCGCTATTTTCTCGGCGTGGCCGTGGCGCGCTCCGGAAGCCTCGACGAGGCGCGTCGGTTGGCAGAGGAGCTGGCGGAACGAGCGCGGGAGACCGGCAGCCGGCGCGCGGAGCTGCTGCGGCATCGGCTCTTGGGGGAAATCGCGCGGGCGGAGAATGTGCCGGAGGAGGCCGTGGGCTCTTTCGAAAGCGCGCTCGATCATTCGCCCCTCGAGCGCGCGGAGGTTCTCTATGAGCTGGCCGAGGCGCTTGGCGCTGCCGGGCTCGATTCGAGAGCCGCTCGCGTCCTCGAAGAGATTCTCGAGCGTCAGCCCCATCACCCCCGGGCGCTCTGCACCGCCGGGCAGTGGCGAGAGGAAGCCGGCGATCCCGCGGCGGCGCGGTCCCTCTACCGCAGGGCCTTCGAGCACGCGAGCGACACCTCCAAGGACCGCGTTCTTGAGGCCTGCCTTCGGCGCTGGGCCGCGCTGCGCAGAAGCGGCTAGCGTCCATCGAAAACTCGCCGTCCCGAAACTGCGAAGCTGTCGCAATTCCGAGACAGCTTTTCTAAGCGACTGATTCATTGAGGCTTATGACTTATTCCCGGCCGGCTAGAGGCGCTTTTTCGCTCGCAGGTTCGAGACGTGGAGCCACGCGGCCCGGGCCGTGAAAGCCCGAAAACGCTGATTTTCGAGCTGCCCGCGGGCCTGGCACGCATCCTGCTCTAAGGGATGACAACGCCCGGCGGCTGGTCGAACCGGCACCGAGCTACGCACCATCCGGGCGCCTCCGAATCCGCGGGGGCAGCCCGACCTCCTTTTTTCTCCTCCTCAGGCTGAGGCTGGAGCCTTTCGGCGTTCCTGATTCCGGGAAGAGGAGCGTGCGCCTTCGATATGATCGGCTGCCGAGGACCCCACCCGGAGGTTGCCCCGATGAGCAGCGATCGCCCTTTCGTTCACCTGCACGTCCACACCCAATACAGCCTGCTCGACGGCGCCAATCGCGTCGACCGGCTGGTGGCGCGCACCCGCGAGCTCGGCATGGACGCCATCGCCATGACCGACCACGGCAACCTGTTCGGCGCCGTCGACTTTTATCGACGGGCCAAAGACGCCGGGGTGAAGCCGATTTTGGGCATCGAGGCCTACGTGGCGCCGGACGTGGGCGGCCGGGTCTCAGACCGCCTGGACCGAACCCACACGGGCGTTTCCGACGGCGGCTTTCACCTGGTGCTGCTGGCCGAGAACGAGACCGGCTGGCAGAACATGCTGAAGCTCAGCTCGGACGCCTTCCTGAACGGCTTTTACTACAAGCCCAGGATGGATAAGACGACTCTCGCCGAGTGGGGCGAAGGGCTGATCGCGATCAACGGCCACCTGGGCTCCTCCATCGCCTTTCACCTCGACCGCTACGTCAAGAGCGACGACGAGGAGCACTGGCACCACGCGGTGGAGGAGGCCCGCTGGCACGCCGAGGTCTTTGGCGGCAACGAGCGGGGGGAGCCGCGTTTCTTCGTCGAGCTGCAGCGCCACATTCCGGAACAGGAGGCGATCAACCCGCACCTGATCCGCCTGGCGCGCGAGCTGGACCTGCCGCTGGTCTGCGACAACGACTCGCACTTCTTGCTGGCCGAAGACTGGGACAGCCACGACTCGCTGGTCTGCATCTCCACCGGCAAGATCAAGGACGACGTCGAGCGCATGCGCTACCCCGAGGATCTCTACCTCAAGTCGCCCGACGAGATGTGGGATCTGTTTGCCGACTACGGCGAGGGCGGCGCCGGCGAGCAGGCGCTGCGCAACACGGTGGCGATCGCCGAGCGCTGCAACGTCGAGATCGACATGACCCAAAACCACGCGCCGGTGGTCAAGATCATGCGCGGCGAGCCCAGGCTCGAGGGTTTAGACGCCCCGCGCGGCTCCACCGACTGGTACAAGGCCTTCTGCTCGCAATTCGAGCTGCAGCCCTTCGAGCCCGAAGAGGACAGCGAAACCGCCGAGGAGCTGAAGGTCCAGTCCGACGACGTGCTGCGCGAGCTTTCGGAAGCCGGGCTGGTGTGGCGCTACGGCGACGAGGGCGGCATCACCGAGGAGCATCGCGCTCGACTGGAGCGCGAGCTGGGGATCCTGGCCGCCAAGGACATCTCGGCCTACTTCCTGATCGTTTGGGATTTCGTCAACGAGGCTCGGCGGCGCGGCATCCCTTCCAACGCCCGCGGCTCAGGCGTCGGCACCATGGTCGGCTACTGCCTCGGCCTCTCCAACGCCTGCCCGGTGCATTACGGCCTGCTTTTCGAGCGCTTCACCGACCCCGATCGGTCCGAGTATCCCGATATCGATATCGATATTTGCCAGGACGGCCGGGCCGAGATCATCGAGTACGTGCGCGAGAAATACGACGGCGACGCCGGCGGCTCGAATATGGGCAAGGTGGCGCAGATCATCACCTTCAACGTGCTCAAGGCGAAGGCGGCGATCCGCGACGTCGGCAGGGTGATGAACCGGCCCCTGCCGGAGGTCGACAAGATCTGCAAGCTGGTCGGCGATCAGCTGAACATCACTCTCGACGACGCCCTCGGGCAGAACGACGAGCTGCGCCAGCTCTACGAGACCGACGCCGAGATCGGCCGCTGGATCGACACCGCGCGCAAGCTCGAGGGCCTGGCTCGCCACGCCGGCGTGCACGCGGCGGGCGTGGTGCTGGCCAACCAGCCGCTGCCCAAGGTGCTGCCCCTGGCGATCAATAAGCAGGGCGATCGCGAGACCGTGGTCACCCAGTGGGACGGACCCACCTGCGAGCAGGTCGGCCTGCTCAAGATGGATTTTCTCGGCCTGCGCACCCTCTCGATTATCGAGGAGGCCCGGCGCCAGGTGCGCGAGACCCTGCCGGATGAGGTGATCCGCCGGACCGTCGATCCCGAGGGTTTGAAGAGCGAGACTTGGGACCCCCTGGACCTCGATCGGCTGGAGTTCGACGATCAAAAGGTGCTCGACCTCTTTCGCCGCGGCGACACGGTGAGCGTCTTCCAATTCGAGTCCGACGGCATGCGCCGCCTGCTGCGCTCCATGCAGCCCGATCGTCTGGAGGATCTGATCGCCGCCAACGCCCTCTACCGCCCGGGTCCCATGGAGCTGATTCCGGACTACAACGAGCGCAAGCACGGCAAGCAGGAGGTGCCGACGAGCCACCCGATCATCGACAAGCTGACGTCCGAGACCTACGGCATCATGATCTACCAGGAGCAGGTGATGCAGATCGTCCACGAGCTGGGCGACATCCCCCTGCGCCAGGCCTACTCCCTGATCAAGGCCATCTCCAAGAAAAAGGAGAAGGTCATCAACTCGATGAAGGGCGAGTTCATCAAGGGCGCCAGCGAGAAGGGGCTCAAGAAAAGGGAGTCGACCCAGGTTTTCGACCTGATCCTGAAATTCGCAGGCTACGGCTTCAACAAGAGCCACTCCACCGGCTACGCCATCGTGGCCTACCAGACCGCCTACCTCAAAACCTACTTCCCGGTGCAGTACATGTCGGCCGTCCTCTCCTTCGAGGCCGAGAACACCGACAAGGTGGTCAAATACATCGAGGAGGCCGGCCGGATCCTCTTTCCCGACGGCCACACCGGCGCCGACGTGCGCGCTCCCGACATCAACACCTCCGGGGTGCGCTTCACGCCCGTTTTTTCAGAGGGCGAGCCCCAGGACGCCAACCACGGCCACATCCGCTTTGGCCTGTCGGCGGTCAAGGGGGTGGGCAGCAAGGCGATCCGCGCGGTGATCGAGGAGCGGCGGGCCGAGGGTCCGTTCAAGAACCTCTGGGAGTTCTGCGAGCGCGTGTCGCTCCAGGCGGTCAATAAGGCGACCCTCGAGGCGCTGGTCAAGTGCGGCTCCTTCGATCGCGTGCACGGCGGCGAGGCGCGCTCGGCGCTGATGGCGGCCCTCGAGGGGGCGATCAGCGCAGGCCAGCGAGCCGCCGCCGACCGCGCCTCGGGCCAAAGCAATCTCTTCGGGCTGCTGGGCGGCGGAGACGCCTCCTCCGCGCCGGTCAAGGCGCCCGAGCCCACCCTGCCGTCGGTGCCTCCCTGGGAGCCCCTCGAGCAGCTCAAGGAGGAGAAGTCGGTCCTCGGCTTCTACGTGTCGGCCCACCCCCTCGACCAGCACGCCGACGCCGTCGAGCGATTCGGCAACGCCCGGGCCTGCGACCTGACGCAGCTACAGGACGCCTCCCAGGTGCTGATCGGCGGGCTGATCACCTCGATTCGCCGCATCACGATCCAGCGCGGGCGCAGCGCCGGCAAGCAGATGGCGGTTCTCGGCTTCGAAGACCGCACCGGCCCCGTGGACGCGGTGGTTTTCTCCGAGGCCTACGCCAAATTCCAGGGCCGGCTCGACGAGGATCGGGTGGTCTTCTTGGGCGGCAAGCTGCAGCAGCGTGAGGACGGCCCGAGCGTGGTCGTCGAGCGGGTCATCCCGATCGACCGCGCCACCGAGCTAGCCCAGGGCCTGTGCGTGGTGATCGACGCCGACCGGCTGAGCGCCGAGCCCAACCAGGGGCCGCTCACCGCCGTCGAGCGTCGGCTCGGCCGTCTGCGCGATCTATTTCGGGAAAGCCTGATGGGGGAGGGCAACGCGGTGCCCGTGAAGTTCGAGGTCCACGAGGCCGGCAAGGTGGTGCTGGTCGACGGCAACGGCCTGCGCCCAAAGCTGCGGCGCGGCCTGACCGAGCGCATCGAGCAGACCCTCGGGCAGCCCGACTGCTGCCGACTCGACGGCCCGCCGCGGCTGCGCGCCGCCACTGCCGGCGCCGGACCGCGGGATTCGGGGCCCGATCGCAGCGTCGCCGCCGGCGGCTGATCGCGCCGCTCGGCTCCTTTCATCCCGCCGTCGGCCGACGCTCGGGGACTGATAGGGTGCGCGGACCTCGAGGAACCCGACCGTGCCGACTACCCTTCCCTTCGACGCCTTCTGGGCCTGGCTCAGCCAGCACACCAACTGCATTCTCCGCGTCGGCACGCCCGAGGTTGTGCTCTACGACGACGACGATCTGCACTGGCAATTCTTCGCCGAGGACTCCCGCACCCTGCTGGTTCAGCTGGTGCGAGGCAAGCGCCTGGCGGGGGAAATGCTCGTCGACCCCGAGCTGATCGCCTACGTCGAGCTCAACGAGGGCGATCAAGAGGGCGAGTTCGTGTTCGATCTCGTTTCGGAGAACGAAAACGAGCGCATCGTCTCGTACTACATCGTTCTGACCCACGGCTTCATAGAAGACGAGACCGTGCAGGGCCCGGTGCACTGAGTCGGGCGGCGCCGTCGCCCCGCGCCGTTTCGTCCGCCTATTCGGGGGTCGTGACGGCGGCGGAGGCGGCGGCGATGTTGGCCAGAGCGCCCTGGGCGCCTGGGTTCGGGGCGCAGTGCTCAAAAACGCCGTCCTGGAGCACGTCCTCGAAGAGCAGCCGCCAGGTCTTCCAGTCGTGGCCGCCGGAGCGCACGTAGACGTCGGACTCCGGCAGAAGGCCGGCGGCGAGGGTGCCGGCGCGGTCGAAGCCGTCCTCGTCACCCCAGCTCAGCACGATTCGAGGCTTGGGCTGCGGCGCGTGGTGCCAGTCCACCAGCCAGCTCCAGATAGCCTGACCGGCGACGTTGCGCCTGCCTTTTTTCGCCTGGATCAGCGAGCCGACGTCGACCTCCGTCTGGGCGCGCCAGGCGATCGGGCCGCCGGCCGCCTCGATCTCGTCGAGCAGGTCGTCATCGCCCATGAACGGCGCCAGCAGGATGAGGCCGGCCACGTCCTCCGCGCCCGGGATGCTGCGGCCGCTGTCCTGGCCGCGGGCGTAGAGCAGCGAGCCGACCCCGCCGAGCGACGTGCCGACGAACCAGACTTCGGAGCCCTCTTCCTGGAGCGGCACGATGATGTCCTCGCGCAGGCGCGTCAGCACCTGCTTCTTGCGGTAGTAGGCGAAATGCGCGTCGACCGCCAGCACGTCGAGGCCCGGGGCATATTCGGCCGCCAGGGCACCGAAATCGTGACGCTCGAAGGTCTTGGCCGAGTTGAGGATGCCGGGGAGCATGACGGCCACGCAGCCGGCGCTGGCGGGCTCCGCCTCGACCAGCTGCAGGGAGGGGATCGGTTCAGGGGTCGGCCTGAACCCCGGGAGGCAGCCGGCGAAGAGGACGCTCAGGCCGTATAGCAGAAGAAGTGAAACAGGGGAGTTTGATTTTGAATGCATCATGTCGGGTGCTACGGAGCGGAGGGTTCGTGAGATGGCCGCGGCCCGTCGGCAGCGACGGGAATCGAGCCGCCGACCTCAGAGCTTCGAGGCCGGCCCGTCGCCAGATGCGCTAGGCTCCAGCTCGCCGCCGCGGGCCTTTCCTCTCTCCGCTCCCCCATCCGCCAACGCCCCCTGCCCGCTGGACTCGCCGCCGATGCCTTCGCCGCCCTCCCTCGATCTAGCCCCGGCGTCCCCGCCCTCGCCTCCGCTCGCCTCGCCGCCCGCGGTCGGCAGCCTCGAGGAGGCGCTGGCTCAAACCGTGGTGGTGCTGCCGGCGTTCAACGCCGAGCGCACCCTGGAGCGCGTGGTGCGGCAGGTGCCGGAGCCGCTGCGCGAGAGGATTCTGCTGGTGGACGACGCCAGCCTCGACGGCACGGTGGCCGAAGCCGAGAGGCTGGGCCTGCGCTGGCTGCAGCACGAGCGCAACCGCGGCTATGGCGGCAACCAGAAGACCTGCTATCGGCAGGCGCTCGACGCGGGGGCGCGCTTCGTGGTGATGCTCCATCCGGACGATCAATACGACGGCCGGGTGATTCCGGTGGCGGTCGAGCTGATGCGACTCGGCATCGCCGACGTCGTCTTGGGCAACCGCATC
>JBCCLG010000172.1:0-8774 GCA_039027015.1 Acidobacteriota bacterium
ATCCCCAGGGTGTTGACCGACTCGCGCCGCCGCCGCGGCGGCGGGCGCGGCGCGGGCCCGCGCCACGCGCCGCCCGGCAGCGCGCTGCCGGTCTCGCTCCAGGACTTTCTGATGGCGCGCCTCGATCCCCTCGGGGAAGCCAAGGTCATCGCCCAGCACGCGGCGGTGCTCGGCAGGGTCTTCACCCTCGATGAGCTGATCGCGGTCACCGGCGCCATCCAGCCGCAGCTCGAGATTCCGTTGAGGGCCCTGGTGGACGCCGAGCTGCTCTATCGCCGAGGCATGGGCACAGCGCTGCGCTTCTCGTTCAAGCACGCGCTTATTCAGGACGCCGCCTATCAGTCTCTGCTCAAGGGCCCGCGCCGGCGCATTCACGCCTCGGTGGCGCGCTTTCTCGAAAAGCGCATGCTGGCGGGCGAGCGGGGCGGCAATCCCCACGAGCGCATCGCCCATCACTACAGCGAGGCGGGCCTGGCCGATCGAGCGATCGAGTTCTGGCGCCAGGCGGCCACCAGCGCCACCGGCCGATCGGCGCATTTGGAGGCGGCCGCGCACTTCGAGAGCGCCCTCGAGCAGCTGGCGAGAACCGCCCGCACCGCCGAGCGCGATGCCGCGGAGCTGGAGCTTCAAACCCTGCTGGCCTCGGCCCGGGTCGCCACCCAGGGCTTTGGCGCCGTGGGGGTGGAGCAGGCCTACGCCCGCGCCTACGAGCTGTGCGAAAACGACGCCGCGGACTCGCCGCGCCTGGCCTGGGTGCTGCAGGGTTTGTGGGCCTTTTACGAGACGACGGCCGACCTGCCCCGCTCGGTGCGGCTCGGCCAGCGGATTCTGCGCCTCGCCGACCGAACCGGCGACGACAGCCTGAGGTTTGAGGGTCTCTACGCGCTGGGCAACAGCCGCTTCTTCATCGCCGAATTCAGCGAGTCGAGGCGCCTTCTCGAGGCGGCGATCGAGCTCGATCCACCCGGTCGCGACTCGAGGCGCGAGGCCACCGGCCTCGATCCGAGAACCTCGAGCCTCGCCTTCTCGGCCGTCGTCCTGTGGCACGACGGCAGCCCGGCAGCCGCCCTGGCGCGCTCCGAGCAGGCGGTGCGGGAGGCCGAGGAGATCGATCACCCCTTTAGTCTGGCCTTCTCCCTCTACATGGCCGCCTGGGTCCATCACCTGCGCCGAGAGCCCGAGGCCGTCCAATCCCTGGCCGGCCGGGTGGTGGAGCTGTCGAAGCGGCACGGCTATTTTTGGCTCAGCCTGGCGGAGATGCTGGTCGGCTGGGCGCGCGGCAGCGACGCCGGGGATCTCAAGATCATCTCTGAGGGTATCGAGGCCTATATCGGCAGCGACGCTCGCCTGGGCCTGAGCTACTACCTCGCGGTGCTCGCCGAGACCGCCCTCGGCGTGGGCGAGACGGAGACGGCGAGCGCCACCCTCGACCGCGCTTTCGCCTACTCCCGGGAGACCGGCGAAAGCTTCTTTCTCGCCGAGCTGTACCGGCTGCGCGGCGAGGTGGCGAGGGCGAAGAACCGCTCCGCGGACGCCGCGGAGGCCTGGCTCGAAGGCCTCGAGGTCGCCCGCCGCCAGGGTGCCCGCGCCCTCGAGCTGCGCCTGGCCCTCGCCCTCGCCGAAGAGCGGCGCCGGGCGGGGCACGAGAATCCCGAGGGCGAGCTGATCGAGGCCTGCCGAGACGACTTCCAAGAGGCCCACGGCACCCCCGAATGGGAGCGCGCCCAGGGCTTCCTCGCCGGCGCCTGAGCGCCGCTTTGGCCGCCCGAGCGTCTCGGCAGCGCCTCGCGTCCAGCCCTTTTGCGCCTTGACACGGCGCTCGGCGGCTCCCTATTCTGAACGGGTACCCGCTTCCTCTCTTTCAATTCTCTCGTCAGGATTGCCTTGTCAGCTGTGCTTCTCCCCCGCTTCCTCCTCAGGATAGCGCCGCTCGTGCTGAGCGCGGCGGCTGGCGCTGCCCTGCCCGCCCAGACCGTCCCGGAGACCCCGGCCACCCGGGAGCGCCCCGCGGCTTCTCGGGTCGAGGGCAGGGTCGTGGACTCACGGGGCGTCGGTATTCCCGGGGTCGAAGTGTGGCTCGGGGAGCGCCGGGTGGCCGTGACGGACGCCGACGGGAGCTACGGCTTCGAGAAGGCCCTAGGCTCCGGCGCGGGCGGCGTGGACTCAAAGCCCCTGCGCCTCAGCCTGCGCTGGGGCGAGTTCAGCGCGCAGGACGAGGCTCGGCTCGGCTCGAGCGAGGCCTTGACGACGCGCGTCGACTGGCCGGTCAGCTTCGCGGAGACGGTCACCGTCGAGGCGGCCTCTCGCACCCCCGAGCGTCTGGTGGAGGCGCCGGCGGCGGTCGCGTCCCTCGGCGAAGGCGAGATCGCCCGCCGCTCCGGCCTCGGCCAGCTGCCCCTCCTGCTCACCGCCCTGCCGGGGGTTCAGCTGACCCAAAGCGGCCTTTACGATTTCAACCTCAACGCCCGCGGCTTCAACACCTACGTCAACCGCCGCGTGCTGACCCTGATCGACGGTCGGGATCCGTCGATTCCCGCCCAGGCCGGCGGCCAGGAGTGGGCCGAGTTCTCCTTCGCCGCCGACGAGCTGAGCCGTATCGAGATGGTGCGCGGCCCGGGCGCCGCGCTCTACGGCGCCGGCGCCTTTAACGGCGTCCTGACCCTGACCACCAGGGCTCCGCGGGACAGTCAGGGAGGCCGCCTGCGCCTCACCGCCGGCGAGCCCGACAGCTTCCGCCTCGACGTCCGCCACGCCGGCCGCCTGACCCCCGGCCAGGACGCCGAGACCGGCGCAGGCTGGTTTTACAAGGTGGTCGCCGGCTACGGCGAGAACGAAGAGCCGACCCTCGCCCGCACCGACGCGGTGGAGTACGCCGGCCTGCCCTTCGAGCTGGTGGCGCCGCCGGAAGATCGGTTCGAGAGCCTGTCGGGCAGCCTCCGCCTCGATCGTGACGGCGGCGAGGCCGGCTCCCTGGTGCTCGAGGTGGGCGGCACCGACTTCGGGGGCACCACCTTCGTCTCCGACCTCGGCCGCCTTCAAACCGTTCGGTCCGAGCGGCCCTGGGCCCGCTTCCGCTGGCATCGACCGAAGCTTCGCGTGTCGGGGTTCTACACCGGCCAGGACGTCGAGCACGCGGCCCTCGCCGCCGGCACGCCGATCTTTCTAGACTCTTACCACGTGGGGCTCGAGCTGCAGACCGACCTGGCGTTCGACGAGGGTCGCGGCCAGCTGGTCGCCGGCGCGGCCGTCGGCGAGAGATCGACCGATTCCGCGGATCCCAGCGGGGTTCAGACCACCCTGGTGAGCCCCCAGGACACCGACCGCCAGGCGATCTTCGGCCAGGTGTCCTACGAGCTCGGGGAGAGCGTCAAGGCCGTGGTGTCCCTGCGCTGGGACGAGAGCACCCTCCACGACGCCCGGCTCTCTCCGCGCCTCGCGCTGGTGTGGGCCGCCGCGCCGAGACACACCCTGAGGGCGACCTACAGCGAAGCCTTCCAGAGCCCCACCGAGGCCGAGTTTTTCCTGCGCGCGCCGGTCGGGCCGTCTTTCGACCTCTCCTCCCTCGAAGCGGGCCTCGCCCCGATCCTGGGCGGCGTGGAGCTGGGCTTTGCGAATATCCCGCTTCTGGCGGTCGGCAACGAGAGCCTCGAGGTCGAGGAGATCACCAGCTGGGAGGTTGGGTATTCGGGCGTTCTCGGCGATCGCGTCTTCGTGACCGCGAGCTATTACGACAACGAGCTCTCGAATTTCACCACCAATCTGCTCCTGCAGACCGGCACCAGCCTCGGCCGCCTGAACCCCGACTTCGGCCCCTACAGGCCGCCCTCGGCGCTCTCCACCGAGGCCCAGGACGCCGTGCTGGCGGCCCTCGCCCAGGCCCTGCCGCCCGACTTTCTCGCCGCGCTCAGCAACGACGCGAGCGGCGCGCCCCTCATCGCGCTGCTCTCGCGCACCAACTTCGGGCGCGCCGAGACCCGCGGCCTCGAGGCGAGCCTGCAGTGGGCGCCGTCGCCGCGCTGGATCGCGGATCTCAACTACACCTATTTCGACTTCGAGATCGCTGAACAGGCCCCCGAGAGCCCGATTCGGCCCAACACCTCGGAACACCAGATCGGCGCCGGCCTGGCCTACGTGGGTGAGAGACTCGACGCCACCCTGCGCTTCCGGTGGGTCGACGGCTTCGAGTGGAGTTCGGGCGTTTTCGTGGGCCGGGTTGACGCGTATCGCCTGTTCGACCTCTCGGTGGGCTACCGCCTGGGGGAGCGCTGGGCGCTCGGGCTGCAGGTCGCCAACCTGTTCGATGACGAGCACATCGAGCAATTCGGCGGCGACCTTCTGCCGCGGCGCGCCGTCGCCAGCCTAAAGCTCAGCTGGTAAACGCCCGCCGTTCCTGCGCGCCCGGGTGAAGAGCCACGCGTAGAGGGCGAGGAAGACCATCGTCACCAGCGCCAGGGTCAGCATCATGCGGTTCTCGGGCGCCGCCGCGAGCACGAAGAGGGTGGCGAAGCCGACGCTCGCGAATTGGGTCCAGGCGACCGGGTACGAGAACTTCTCGGGTCGGTTGAGGCGCACGAAGAGCAGGCAGTAGAGGCTCGCCGAGAGCACCGTGGTCATGAATCCCGAGTTCAGCCCCTGGGCGGTGTCGTAACCCTCGGCGACGTAGAAGTAGAGCATCGCGGTGGTGGCCACGATGCTCAGCAGCGTGATCGGCTTGAAATACTTCTTAAGAGTCTCGTTCTGCACCTGCTCATGGCCGTACTGCAGCAGCTTGTAGATGATGAAGATATCCAGCAGCAGCCAGCACCGGTAGCCGTACTCGAAGAGGAGCCCGAAGTTGGTCTTGAAGAAGACCGTCCACACGATCTCCCAGGAGATGTTGGCGACGCAGGCCGGGGCCGGGATTTCGACGAAGCGCCTCTTGACGATTCCGCGGATCACCAGCGCATAGACGATGACCCACAGGCCGCCGCTGACGGCGAAGAGCGCCAGCTGGAGCGGCGTGTAGTCGGTGGTGTTGATCCACGCCTGGCCGGCGGCGGCGGCTGCGGCGGCTTGGGCGACCTGAGGGTCGGGTGTCTCAGTCATAATGGTCGTCGCTTACCTCAGCTGGCCACCGCCGGGGCGAGGCGCTGCTCGACCAGACGGCGGTGGAATAGAGCGATGTAGAGCACATCGAGGATGAATGTGATCACGCAGAGCGACACCAAAAAGTGGTCATCGCCCTTGACGATGATGTTGAAGACGCTGAGCAAAGCCGTGCCGAGCATCTTCGACCAGGCCACCAGATAGGAGAAGTTGCGCACGTCCTGACGCAGCAGAAGGGTGATGTAGAACGCCGACATCATGACGTTCAGGATGTAGCCGGTGATCGCGCCGTAGCCGGTGTCGTAGCCCTGGGACACAAAAAAGTAAATGAAGAAGGACCACGACACGATGCCGAGAACCAGGAGGGGACGAGCGTATTTTTTGAGGATCGGATTCTCAACCTGCTTATTGCAATATTTGAACAGGCAGTAGGTAATATAGACGTCCATCAGGAACCAGATCCGATAGCCCCAGCTGAACAGTCGACCGAGGTTGTTGATAAAGAAAAAACCCCAAACGAATTCCCAGGCGATGTTGGCGACCACCGCAGCGGCCGGAATTTGAACGTACTCCTTCTCCCGGATTGTTCGGAAAACCCCGTAGTAGGCGATGACCCAGCCGAAGCAGCCAAGTCCAAAAAGCAGGAGCAGCGGCGGTGAGTAGTCGGCGGTGTTGATCCAAGGCTGAGGTGTTGTGGGCATAAAGACTCCTTCCGCACCCAGACTGACGCGATCCGAAACGCACTTCATTTGTGATGATGTCTTAGGATCCTAATGCGCACTCCCCGGCCCCATCTACCGTCAAAAACCCTGCAAACGCCCAGCAGAGACTATGTTCACGAGCCAGAATTTTGGTGTCGCCGGCCCCGGCACCGGGTGAGATACCATAGAGAAGCCCCCACCACAGCTCGCTTTACACCTAGCCGGGGAATTTGATGAGCCAGTCTTCGGCCGCAGTCGACACCAGGATCGGCCCGTACCGTCTCGAGGAGACGCTCGGTGCCGGTGGTATGGGCGAGGTCTACCGGGCGGTCGACGAGCGCCTGGACCGCCAGGTCGCCATCAAGCAGGCCCTCCCGAACCGCGCTGCCCATGAGCGCACGCGGCGGCGCTTTCGGCTGGAGGCGCGGGCCGCGGCGGCGCTCAACCACCCGGCGATCGTCAAGATCTACGACATCGTGACGGTAGACGGAGTCGACTGGATCGTCATGGAGTACGTCGAGGGTCGGCCGCTCTCCAAGGTGCTGCAGGCCGGGGCGCTGCAGGCGGGCCACGCGCTCGACCTCCTGACGCCGATCGCCGAGGGCCTGGTGCAGGCCCACGAAGCCGGCATCCTGCACCGCGACCTCAAGACCGGGAACGTCATGGTGACGGCCGAGGGCCGCGCCAAGCTGCTCGACTTCGGGCTCGTCAAGCGCCTCGAGAGCCCTGAGGGTGACCCCTCCCTGACCTCCGAGGGCCGGCTGATCGGCACGCCGCGCGCCATGTCTCCCGAGCAGGCCCTCGGCGAGCGGCTCGACGTGCGCAGCGATCTCTTCTCCTTCGGCATCCTGCTCTACGAAACGGTGACCGGGGAGAATCCCTTCTACTCCCCCAACGCGCTGCGCACCCTGCACCGGGTGTGTTTCCACCAGCAGGAGCCGGCGAGCGACCTGCAGCCCACCCTGCCGGCCGAGCTGTGCGGCCTCATCGATCAGCTGCTCGAGAAGGATCGCGAGATGCGCCCGCAGAGCACCCGCGAGCTCGCGGACTCCCTGGCCCAGCTGGCTCGCACTCACCCCCCGGAGAGCCCCTCGGCGCGCCTGCCCCAGGCGGCGACGGGCCCCCTCGAGACCGCCTCTCGCTCCGGCCGAGGCTCGTCTTCAGGCTCGATTCCCGGGGCTCGACGGCGGGTCACCGTGCTGCACTGCGAGCTGGCCTCCGCCGGCGACTCCCAGATCCTCGATCCCGAAGACCTGATCGAAATTCGGCCGCACTTCCACGACCTGGCCGAGGCCACCGCCCGCGCCCACCGGGGCCGCCTCGACGAGCTGCTCGACCACGGCTTCAGGCTGTGCTTCGGCTTCTCGGACGATCCCAAGCAGGACGTCGAGCGCGCCCTCGAGGCCGCCTCCTCGCTGATCGAGTCGGTGGAGGAGCTGGCCAGCCGCTCCCTCTTTGACGGCGGCGAGGAGCCCGCGGTGCGCATCGGCATCCACAGCGGGCCGGTGGTCTTCGTGTCCGAGGGCACCGATGACGAGCGCCTGGCCTACGGCGAGACCGGCGCCGTGGCCGCGACCCTTCAGCGCCTCGGCGAGGCGAACTCGATTCTGCTCAGCGCCGCCGCCCGCGACCTGCTCGGCGGCGAAGCCCGCACCGAGCGACTGCCTCCGACCCCGATACCGGGTCGCTCGCGGGATCTCGACGCCTATCGCTGGACCCGCGCGCGCTGATCGCGGAAGCCGCGCTCGAGTCGCGGTTAAGACCTCTCGTCCCGCCTCGGGCACCCGCGGCCCCGGATTGGGCCGAATCGAAAGAGCGGGCCAAGAGAGATAGGCGAAGTCTGAGGCTGTGGGGGTACCATTCGCCCCATGTCTATATCTTCATACTTCCTCCCGTTCTCTCTCGCCGCGGCCCGCAGGGCCGCACCGGCCTGCGCCGGGGCGCTGGCCTGTGCCCTGCTCATGGCTCCGGCCCTCGACGCGCAGACGCGCATCCTCTTCGTGGGTGACTCGATCACCCAGGGCGGCCAGACCTACGCCTCCTACCGCTACCCGCTCTTCTTCGCCCTCGACAGCGCCGGGCACGACGTCGACTTCGTGGGCTCGCTCGCCGGGCCTCACCAGAACGTAGCGCCGCAAAGCGCCCTTTACCCCGACAATTTCTCCACCTACGACCGCGACCACGAAGGCCATTGGGGCTGGACCACCGCTCAAATCGAGGGGATCATCCAGGCTTCGGCCGGCGCCCATCAGCCGGACTTTGCGGTCATCATGCTCGGCACCAACGACGTCGGCCGCCGGGGCGCGGCGGGGGTTGCCGAAGCCGAGGTCAACCTCTCGCAGATCATCGCCCTGATCCGCGACGAGCGCCCCGAAGCGGTGATCGTGCTCTCGAAGGTCGTGCCCCTCGGCGCGGGAGCGCCGGGCAGCTACGGCCCCAACTCGGTCTTCATCGGTCCGCTCAACGACGCCATCGCGCGGGTGGCCGCCGCGGAGAGCACCCCGATCTCCCCGGTTTTCCTCGCCGACCCCGGCGCCGGCTTCGACCTCGCCTCGATGATGCAGAGCGATGAGATTCACCCCAACGCCGCGGGCGAGCAGCACATCGCGAACGCTCTCGCGGGCGCCCTCAACACCCTGCTCGCCAACGCCCCGCCCGGCGTCAGCCTGATCAACCCGACGGCCGGCGCGAGCTTCTTCGCGCCCGCCACCGTGCAGGTGGAGGCCACCGCGGTCGATACCGACGGCGCGGTGACGGCGGTGGAGCTCTACGCCGGCGACTCCCTCCTGGGCCGCGTCACGGCGCCGCCCTACGAGATTTCCTGGACCGCCAGCGCGCCGGGCCTCTTCGCGCTGTCGGCGGTCGCGATCGACGATCGGGGCGCGCGCACGCGCTCAACGCCGGTTCAGGTCACCGTGCTGCCGACGGGCGGGGCGGTCGCGGTGCCGCTGGTCAACACGAGCTTCGAGCTTCCCGCCCTCGCCGACG
>JBCCLG010000173.1:0-8738 GCA_039027015.1 Acidobacteriota bacterium
GAGGAGAACTCCGGAAAATTCAAGGGCTATGAGAAAGTCCGCGGCTTCACGCTCCTCGCCGAGGAGTTCACGGTGGAGAACGGCCTTTTGACCCCCAAACTCTCGGTCAAGCGCAAGCAGGTGATGGACCTTTACGGCGGCGATCTCGACGCCCTGCACGCCGGCTAGCTCGGCCCGGCGTTCCGGCCCGAGGGACGGCGCGCGGCCCGAGGCGGCGTGCTATAAATCAAGGCCCGCGGCGCGCCTGGCCGCGGCGCCCTCGTCCGCGGGCCTGACCATGCCGGCCATCCCCAGCACCAGCACCAGCACCTCGACGAGAGGACCGGCCCTCGCCCTCTTGACGGCGGCGATGGCCGGCGTCCTCGGCGTCGCCTGTCGAGCCCCCGAGCCGCGGCAGGATCCCGCCGCCGCCGCCACCAGCGCCGAAGCCACCGGCACCGAAGCTGTGGTCAAGACCGCTCCGTCGCCGTTTGGCGAGCGCGCCCCGTTTCTTGACGCCACGGCGGAAACGGGACTCGATTTCGTGCACTGGAACGGCCGCAGCGGCGGCTTCTACTATTCGGAGATGATGGGCTCAGGCGGCGCCCTGGTCGACGTCGACCTCGACGGCGATCTCGACCTCTTTCTGGTGCAGGGCGCGCCCCTGGGCGATCGCGAGCCGGCCGTCGAGCTGCCGGCCCACGGCCTCGGCGATCGCCTCTACCGCAACGATCTCGAGATCACCGCGGACGGCGAGCGGCGCGTGCGCTTTGTCGACATCACCCGCGAAGCCGGCCTCGAGGATGTAGAGCGCGGCTACGGCATGGGCGCGGCGGCCGGCGACTTTGACGGCGACGGCTACCCGGACCTCTACATCACCCGCGCCGGCCGCAATCAAATGCTGCGCCACCGCGGCGGCGCGACCCCGATTTTTGACGACGTGACCGACGAGGTCACGGGCATCGGGCGCTGGAGCGTGCCCGCCGTGCCTCTGGACGCCGACGGGGACGGCGACCTCGACCTCTTCGTGGCCAATTACGTGGCCTACTCCCTGGCCTCCGATAAGCAGTGCACCGACGAACTGGGCCAGCGCAACTACTGCGGGCCCCTCTCCTACCCGTCGCTGCCCGACAACCTTTTGATCAACGTCGGCGCTGGACCCGGGGGCGCCGCGCGCTTCATGGAGGCCGGCGGTCCGGCGGGTCTCGACTCGGCCTACGGCGCCGGGCTCGGCGCGGTGGCTCTCGATATCGACCTCGACGGCCGGCTCGATCTCTACGTGGCCAACGACGGCGACTCCAACCAGCTGTGGCACAACCAGACCACCGAGCCCGATCGGCCGGTGTTCCGCGAGGTCGCCCTCGTGGTTGGAGCCGCGGTCAGCGGCCTCGGCCAGGCCGAGGCGAGCATGGGCGTGGCCCTGGGCGACGCCGATCGCGACGGCGACGAGGACCTGCTCCTGACCCACCTCGCCCGCGAGACCCACACGCTCTACGCGCGCGAGGATCCGCCCGGGGTGCTGGCCAACTTCATCGACCGCTCCACGCCGTCGGGCCTCGGCGCGGCCAGCTTCGACCGCACCGGCTTCGGCACCGGGTTTTTGGACGTCGACCACGACGGGCATCTCGACCTGGTGGCGGTGGCCGGCGCGGTCAAGGTCATCAAAGCCCTGGCGCTGCGCGGCGACCCGTATCCGCTGCACCAGCCTAACCAGCTCTTCCGCGGCCTCGGCGACGGCCGCTTCGAGGTGCACGGCGCGGGCGCGGACAAGCCCTTCGGCCGCTCGGAGGTCAGCCGCGGCGCGATCTTCGGCGATCTCGACAACGACGGCGACGTGGATTTGGTGATCACCAACAACGACGGGCCGGCCCGGGTGCTGATCAACGCCATCGGCCAGGACGGCCCGTGGTTCGGTTTGCGCCTGCTCGACGCCGCCGGCCGCGAGGCGCCAGGCGCCCTGGTGGAGCTGCGCACCGCGGCCGGCGAGGTCGTGCTGCGCCGGGTGGGCGGCAACGCCAGCTACGCCTCGTCGAGCGATCCGCGAGTGCACTTCTCAGGGCCCCTCGAGGCGCGCGAGGTGCGCGTGCTGTGGCCCGGCGGCGGGGGCAGCTGGGAACGTTTCCAGCCGCCGCCGCCCTCCTCGTACGCCGAGCTCCGCCAGGGCGAGGGTGGCGGCAGCCCCGAGCAGTCCGAGAGTTCAGGAACCCGTTCCGGAGAGTGACGTGCTGACGAGACTCCTCAAGCTTTCGCGCGCGCCGCTGGCTCTCGCCGCCGCGGCGGCCCTCGCCGCCTGCGGGCCCGACCTGCCTCCTCTCGAGCCGATTCCGGAGCAGGACCTGAGCGCCGTTGAGGCCAGCGTCGAGCGTCAGATTTCAGACGCCAGAAGCGCCGTGGAGGTGGCCACCCGGCGCGGCGGCGGTGGCCTGCAGCGGGTGGCCGACGCCTACGGCAGTCTCGGCGAGATCTACCACGCCTACGGCCTGATCGAGCCGGCGGACGCCGCCTACGCCAACGCCGCCACCCTCGACCCGGGAGCCTTCGCCTGGCCCTATTACCGGGGCCTCCTGGCGCAGGCCGCGGGCGACTTCGCGGCCGCCCGCGGCCACCTCGAGAAGGCCCTCGAGCTGCGGGGCGGCAGCGTGCCGGCCCGCTGGCGGCTGGGCGAGGTGCAGCTGACCCTGGGCGACGCCGCCGGCGCGGCCAAGAGCTTCTCCGCCATCGCGAACGTCGAGGAGTCCGCGGCGGTGGCCGCCTACGGCCTGGGCCGCGCCGCCCAGTCGGCGGGCGATCTCGAGACCGCCGCCAGGAGGCTGCGCGAGGCCCTGGAGCTGGCGCCCGAAAGCGGCGCCGTCGCCCACGCCTTGGCCCAGGCCCTGCGCGCCCTGGGGCGCGATCAGGAGATCGACTTCGAGCCTCGGGGATCGGCCCCGCCGAGTCTCGAGGATCCCCTGGCGCGGCGCATCGAAACCCTGGCGACCAGCGCGGGTTCGCTCCTCAAGCGCGGCAACCAGGCCCTGGTCGCCGGCCGGCTGGAGGTTGCCGAGAGCCTCTTTAGGCGCGGCATCGAGACCGACCCCGACCACATCGAGCTGCGGCTCAACCTGGCCAACGCGCTGATCCAGGCCGGGCGCCTGGGCGACGCCGCCCTCGAGCTTCGGGCGGCGGTCGAGCGGGCGCCCGAGGGCTCCACCGCGCGCGCCCGGGCGCACCACGACCTGGGCACGGTGATGCGCGCCCAGGGCGATAACGAGGATGCGGTCGCGGAGTTCAAGAGCGCCGTGGCCCTCGAGCCCGACTACCTGGAGGCGCACTTCAACCTGGCCAACTCGCTGGGCGTTCTCGAGCGCTGGCCGGAGGTGCAGACGGCGGCGGCGAGGGTGGTGGAGATCGACCCCGAGCACGCGAGGGCCCGCTACCTGCTGGCCATGGCCCGCTTCCGGCAGGGCGAGAGAGACGTGGCCGAGGCCGAGCTTCGCCGGCTGGTAAACGCCGAGCCCGGAGAGCCCGCCTTTCGCGAGGGTCTGGGTAGCGTGCTGGCCGAAACCCGGCGCACCTCGGCCGCCGCGGCGGCCCTGCGAGGGATCGAGCCGGCCGCGCCCGACGGCCAGTTCGACGACGAGACCCGGCTTCGCCTGCTGCGCTTCGGCGCGCCCATCCTGTGGCGCTACGGCGACCGGCGCACGGCGATCAGCATGTGGCGGGAGTCGGCAGAAATGGATCCGTCGAGCCGCTCGTTCACCGATTTGGCCAACGGCCTGCAGCTCGACGGCCAGCGCACCGAGGCCCAGGAGCAGTTCACCCGCGCCGTCGAGCTGGATCCGTCCAACGCCACCGCCTGGCTTTCGGAGGCGCGCCTGCTGATTCTCTCCGGCGAGCTCGCCCGCGCCGATCGGCGGCTGCGTCAGGCCCTCGCTCTCCATCCCAAGCACCCGGGGCTGGCCAGCACCCTGGCGCGGCTCCTGGCCACCGCCCCCGACGCCTCGCTGCGCGACGGCCGCCTGGCGGTGGAGCTGGCTCGCCTGGCCTACGGCGTCGAGCTGTCGATCGAGCACGGCGAGACCCTGGCCATGGCGCTGGCCGAGTTCGGCAACTTCGAGCAGGCGATCGGCGTCCAGCGGCGCATCGCCCAGCAGGCGCAGATCGCCGGCGACCGCGCAACCCTGCGCCGTCTGGTGGCCAACCTGAAAAAATTCGAGAAGCGCCTGCCGATCCGCGTGGCCGTGCCCGAGAGCTAAGCTGCCGCGCGCCTGACCCCCGCTCGCTCCAGGAGATCGAAATGTCCGCCGACACCGCCCCCGCCGCCAGCCCCCCGACTCTGCTGCCCTTCCACCTGGCGTTTCCGGTTCGCGATTTGGAGGCGACCCGGCGATTCTTCGTCGATCTGCTCGGCTGCCGCGAGGGCCGGAGCGCGCCGCGCTGGGTGGACTTCGACTTCCACGGGCATCAGATCAGCGCGCACCTTCGCGACGGGGCTGAGCACGTGGCGGCGTCGAACGCGGTCGACGGCCATCAGGTCCCCGTACCTCACTTCGGCCTGGTGCTCGAGTGGGGGGTTTGGCAGGGCCTGGCGGAGCGCCTGCGCCGGGCCGAGGTCCCCTTCATCATCGAGCCCTACGTGCGCTTCGAGGGCGAGCCCGGGGAGCAGGGAACCTTCTTCGTGCGCGATCCGAGCGGCAACGTGCTGGAGTTCAAGACCTTCCGCGATCCCGCCTCGCTCTTCGCCACGTGAGGTCCTAGGCGCTCGTGGCGCTCTCGCGTTCGGCTGATTCTCGCGACGGGCTTTTCGGCCAGCGCATCAAAAAAGCGTTCGCCGACAAAAAAGATGTGCACGGTTTCTGCCGCGAGCTGCCTCTTAAGGGCATGCAAGCGATGGAGCCAGACCTCGTGCGACGCGCCGTCCTGGGCGATGACCGGGCCTTCTCGGCCTGGGTTGAGCTGCACTGGTCTCGATGGGTGTCGCTGGCCCGCAGCGTGACGGGTGATCTCGAAGCTGAAGATGCCGTTCAGGATGCGCTGATCCGCGCCTGGGATAGGCTCCATCAGCTGAAGGAGCCCGAGGCGGCGGCTTCGTGGGTGACCAGCATCGTGGTGCGCAGCTGCCTGCGCCGAACGCGCTGGCGGCTGCGCATTCCGCTCTTTGGCGGCCTCTTCGAGGACGTCCCGGAGAAAGGTGAAGAGAGCGATCCGGGTCCTCGTCTCGACGTTGAGACGATGCTCGGCAAGCTGGCGCCGCGCCAGCGTTTGGTGCTTCACCTGACCGCCGTTGAAGGGATGTCCGATCGCGAGATCGGCACGCTGATGGACATCGACTCGGCCTCCGTGCGGTCCCACCGCCGGCGGGCGAGGCAGCGACTGGATCGACTCTTCGGAGGAGAGCAAAGATGAGCGAGAAACGTCACGAGAGCGCGGCTGATCAGCGCTTCGACGCGGCCTTGACCCGCTGGGCCGAAAGGCCGCCGCAGACTCCGCCTCGGCAGGCCGGGCAGAAGCTGCTCGCGCGTTTGCGGGAGCGGCGGCGCCGCGCGGCCTTCGGGCGTCTCGCCATGGCCAGCGCCGCGGTCCTCGCTCTGGTCAGCGTCCTGTGGCTGGGCGGCGGCGCCGGGAACTATGACGGCGGCGCCCGCGTGCAGCCGGCTCTTCCCGCGGGGCAGCCGTCCGCGCTCACCGCCGAGAATGCAGGCGAGACCTCCCTGGGCGACGGCGTCGTTTTGATCTGGCTCGATCGCGAAACACCTCTCTACATGAACATGAAGATGAACTTCGGGTCCCCCGACGGGACCCCAGGAGGCAGCTCATGAGCCGTCGTTTCGCCACCCTTCCCTTACACCTTCTCCTTCTCAGCCTCACGCTACCGGTCGCCGCCGAGGCCAACACCAGCACCGACGCGGTCGATACCCGCTTTACTCTCATCATCGGCTATCCCGATAAAGAGGCCGCCGGCGAAGACGCTCTGGTGGTGCCCGGCGCCGTGATCCCGATCACCCGCGGCGGCGCCATCCACGACTTCCAGGACGAGGCGGCCCGCAGCCGGGCGCTGACCGAGGTGGGAGACCGCCTGGCGTCGACCTTCCGCCTGGCCTCCTACGAGGTGGTCTACGCGATCGATCGTCCGGTCCGCGCCGGCATTCTGGAGAACCTGCCTGGGCCGGCCAAAGACTCGAACGTCTCCGTTCAGGCGAAGCTTCTAGGCTCGAGCACCGACGCAGCCTCCTACGAGGTGGGTTTCTTCGAGCGTTCGGCCGAGGTCACCAGCAATCGCCTGATCATCACCCGCGGTCAGCGAGCCGTGGTCGGCGGGCTGAACGGCGACGAGGCGCCCTACTACTTCCTGGTGGTCGAGCCGGTCGATCAGCCGGAGAGATACCGGACGGTGGGAGAAGGCATGGTGCGGCCGAAGGTGATTCACAAGACGTACCCCGGACTCACCGAGGAGGCCAAGGCCGCCGGCATCGAGGGCATCGTCATCGTGCGCGCCTACATCGACCAGACCGGTGTGGTCACCGGAGTCGACGTGCTCAAGGGCATGCCCTACGGCTTGACCGAGGCGGCGCGCTCGGCGGTTCTCAACTGGACCTTTGAGCCCGCGACTCTCGACGGTCAGCCCACCGCGGTGCACTACCACCTGACCTTCAACTTCCGCCAGCCCAAGGAAGACTAGGGCGGGGATCAAGAGCTCCCGGCCTGGCTCACGGCAGCAGCCCCGCAGCGGCCTTGGGCCGTCTGCGGGGCTTCTCGCGTCGGGGCGCTGAAAGCTGGTAGCTTGGGCCATGTTCACTGGATTTCTCCTGCACTTGAGGGCTCGCGGCCTGGCGGTGACGCTCACCGAGTGGTTGGTTCTGATGCGCGCCATGGCCGAGGGGCACTCGCGGGCCGACCTTTCGCACTTCTACCACCTGGCCCGCGCCCTGCTGATCAAGAGCGAGGCGAAATACGACCTCTACGATCAGGTTTTTGCCGAGTATTTTCGAGGTCTCGAGCGCGTCTTCGACGTCGACGAGCAGCTGCTCGAGTGGCTTTCGAATCCGCAGCTGCCGCGGGAGCTGAGCGAGGAGGAGATCGCGGCCCTGAAGGCCATGGACCTCGACGAGCTGCGGCGCGAGCTGGAGAAGCGCCTCGAGCAGCAGAAGGAGAGGCACGACGGCGGCTCCCGCTGGATCGGCACCGGCGGCACCTCGCCCTTCGGCCACGGCGGCACCCACCCCACGGGCGTGAGGATCGGCGGCTCGGGCGGCGGGCGCTCGGCGGTTCAGGTGGCCACCGAGCGCCGCTTCAAGAATCTGCGCAGCGATCGGGTGCTCGACACCCGGCAGATCGCGGGCGCCCTGCGCCGCCTGCGCACCCTGGCCCGGGACGGCGTGCCCGTCGAGCTGGACGTCGACGCCACCATCGATCACGCGGCGCGCAACGCCGGCGAGATCGACCTGATCTTCTCGCCCGAGCGCAAGAACCGCGTCAAGCTGCTGCTGCTCATGGACGTCGGCGGCTCCATGGACCCTCACACCCGGCTGTGCGAGCAGCTCTTCTCGGCGGCCCACGCGGCGAGCCATTTCAAGGCCTTCGAGAGCCGTTTCTTCCACAACTGCCCCTACGAGTACCTGTTCACCGACGTCTACTATCGCCAGGGCGAGTCGACCGCCGAGGTGCTGAAGCGCGTCGACCGCACCTGGTCGGTGATTTTCGTGGGCGACGCCTGGATGAGCCCCTACGAGCTGACCCACGTGGGCGGCGCGGTCGATTTCAGGCATCACAACCGCGACACCGGCCTCACCTGGCTGCGCCGCTTCCGCGAGCGCTGCCCGGACTCGATTTGGCTCAACCCCGAACCTCGGCGCATTTGGCGCTCGCCTTCGGTGCGGCTGATTCGGGAGGTCTTCCCCATGTACGAGCTGACCCTCGACGGTCTCAAGGAAGCCGTCGACGCGCTGTGCGGTCGGCGGGCCAATGAGCCGACCCCGGCGGGTCGCCTGGGCCGCGCGTCGTGAGCGGCGCCGGGCTGCTCCTGCGGGCGGCGGCCACCCGGGCCGTCGGCGCGTTCGGCCTCGAGCTGCGCCGCAAGGCCCCGAGCGCACCCCAGCCCCGGCCCGAGAGCCGGCTGCTCGAGCGCTACGGGGTCGAGGCGCTCTTCGACGTCGGGGCCAACGTCGGCATGTCGGCCCAGGCGGTGCGCCGCGGAGGCTTTGCCGGCACGATCGTCTCCTTCGAGCCGGTCAGCCACCTATTCTCGGCCCTCGAGAAGGCGGCGAGCGCGGATCCGCTCTGGGAGGTCGAGAACGTGGCTCTGGGAGCCGGACCCGGGCGCGCCACGATTCACGTTTCCGGGGGCCATGCGGGGGCGAGCTCGTTGCTCGAGATGACCGAGAACGTGCGGCGACACGCGCCGGACCAGCGCGTGGTGGGCAGCGAGGAAATCGACGTTTCGACCCTCGATCTCATGCTGGAGAAGCACTATCCCCAGGGCGAGCGCTGTTTTTTGAAGCTCGACGTTCAGGGATTCGAGAAGCGGGTGCTGGAGGGCGGGTCGCGCGCTCTTGACCGCGTCGTCGGCATCAAGTGCGAAATGTCCGTGGTCGAGAACTATCGCGACGAAACCCTGATGACCGAAATGTTTCCCTACCTCTACGACCTGGGCTTCCGGCTGCTGCACGTGGAGGGCGGGAAACATTTCGGTCATCAGGGTTTCGTCGCGATAGTTCTCGACCACGGACATTTCGCACTTGATGCCGACGACGCGGTCAAGAGCGCGCGATCCGCCCGCCAGC
>JBCCLG010000174.1:0-8702 GCA_039027015.1 Acidobacteriota bacterium
CAGCGAACCCGCGCCGGCGGCGGAAGTCCCGGTCGCGCCCGAGGCGATCGCTCCGGAGCCGCCGGCCCCGCCAGGGGCTCCGGCGGCCGCCGCTCCCCTGGCGCCTGCCGTCCTCGAAACGCCAACCCCGCCGCCGGCGGAAGCTCCGCCGGCTCCGGCGGTTCCCCTGGAGGCCCCCGAAAGCGCTCCGGCGCCCCAGGCGGCCGCGGTCCAGCCGGACGAAGACCTGGTCGCCGAGGCCAAGGTCTTCTCCAAATACGGTCTGCGCGAGAAGGCGATCGATCGCCTGAACGTTCTGCTCGGTCGGCAGCCGACCCACCTGGGAGCCCTGGCGCTGCGCGCCCACATCGATCTTGAGGCCGGCGACGTGGAGTCGGCGGTCGCGGGTGCCAACCTGGTCTCGCGCCTGGCCCGCGAATCGGGGGACGCAGCGGCCTGGGATTCCCTGCGGCCGGAGTTCGAGGAGGCCGGATTTTTCGAGGTCGATGGCGAGCTGACCCGCGAAGCGCCGGCGGCAAAGCCCGCGGCCCCGGCCCACGACGACCGCATCTCCCAGCTGCTCGAGGATCTCAGCCTCGAGAGCTTCGAGGCGCCCGCGCCGGCTCCCACACCGTCGGCGGTCGACTCCCTGCTCTCCCAGGAGCTGGGCTCCGCCGCGCCCGCCGCGCCGCCGGCGGATTCCTCCGCCTCGGGCTCCCAGCAGCTCTTCTCTCTGGCCGACGAGCTGGCCATCGACGGGCTCGAGGAGTCCGCCGCCGCGCCGCCGGCGCCCGCGGCGCCCTCCGGCGCCGAGCTGATGGACGAAACCGGCATGAGCTGGCTCGACGATCCCACGCCCGCCCCGGAGGCCGCCGCCGCCGGCGCCGTGGAGACCCTCTTCGACGAGGAGGACGACTTCTTCGACCTCGCCGCGGAGCTGGAAGACGAGCTGGGCAGCGAGATCAACGACGTCGCCCTGACCTCGGTCGAGCCGCAGGAGCAAAGCCTCGAGGAGATCATCGAGGGCTTCAAGCAGGGGGTGGCCGAGAACCTCTCGTCCGAGGACTACGACACGCACTTCAATTTGGGCATCGCGTACCGCGAGATGGGGCTCCTCGACGAGGCGATCGGCGAGTTTCAGCTGGCCTCCAAAGACCCGCGCTATCTGGTCGAGTGCTCGTCGATGCTCGGCATCTGCTTTCTCGAGAAGGGCCTGCCCGAGCTGGCGATCCGCTGGTACCAAAAGGGCCTGGCGGCGCCGGATATCCGCGAGGAAGCTACCCTCGGAATGCTTTACGACATGGGCTCCGCCTACGAGGGCATCCAGGAGTACGAGAAGGCCTATAAGGCGTTCGTGGAGATCTACGGATTCAACACCAATTTCCGCGACGTCAGCGCCAAGCTCCAGGAGCTGGCGCCGCTGCAGACCTGACGGCCCCTGGGATTTCGCGTCCCGGCTCCTCCGGCGCGGCGCGGGGAACCGCGGAAGCCCGGCGCGGGTCTACCTCCCGGGTCGGCGGCAGGCCGCCAGGCCCCGACCTCGCCTGACGGGAGATCAAGATGGAAAATCGCACGTTTTGGATCGTCATCGTCCTGCTGGTGGTGGGCCTCGGCTTCGTCCTTTTTCAGCCGACCCTCGAGGAGACCCTCGCCCCGCAGCTCGAGAGCGCCTGGGTCGCCCTCGAGGTCGAGGACGGCGGCGTCGCCGTGGTCGGGCCGGTGGAGATGGCCGCGGGCACCCGCTTCACCCTGCGTGCGGTGGTCCGCGCCACCCGCCGCGACGGCTCCCCGGTTTACTACACCGAGGCCTCGCGTCTGCGCCTGGAGGGCGAGGAGATTCCGCCCGAGCAGATTCAGCCGTGGGATCGAGGCAAGCCGATCAAGATCCGCTGGTACACCGTGGAGGGGCGCTGGCCCTTCCAGCCGCTGGACGCTGAAACCGGCATCGGATCCTTCCAGTTCCAGGAGTTCCTGCGCTCGGACTGGCCCCTCGCCTGGTCGATCCCCGGCGATCTCGACGCTCACAACGACAACCATCTCGAGACCAGCCCGCTGGTTCCCCGCCAGATCTTCGGCACCCAGCGCTATCAGGTCGGCGTGGAGCTCTACCGGCGGGAGGACGATCTGGTGCCCGAGCGGGTCATCCGGTCGTGGGGCCTGGCGGATTTGAAGGAGCGGATAGACAGCTTTCCCACCGCCATCGCGCGCGCCCCGGAAGGGGCCGGCGGGGCCTCTCAGGTTTTCGGGCTCACCCAGCTCGAGCCTCCCGAGCAGCCCGACGCCCAGGTGCTGACCCAGATCAAGGAGCTGTCCGACAACGGCATCGCCTTCTCCCGCCTGACTCTGCTGCACGGCCTGGCCAAGGCGTCGGGCCGATCCTTCTCGGAGCTGAGCTGGCGCTCGGTGGAGCTCACCGGAAGCGAACCCTGGACCGCCGCCGACCCGAAGAAGTCCGAGGGCGTGGCGGCCGGAGACTTCCTGCGGGTGGGAGACCGGGTGGTGGTGCTCTACGAAGATCGCGGGCAAAGCGGCTTTCTCGACTACGACGATCTGTGCTTCGACTTCGTGCAGGGCGCCGAGGTGCGGGCCCTCGCCGAGGTCTTCAGCGGCGACGGGCTCGACGTGCAGACGGCGCCGGTCGGCAGGCTGGCCGCGCAGGCGTCCTCGGCTTCTGCGCCGGCAGCCCAAGCGGCCGAGAACGCCGCGCCTTAATCGAAAGAGACGCCGGCGGTGCGCTCCCTTTTCGACGACCAGCCGGCACCCGCCGCCTCGGACGAGGCCGGCGAGGCGAAGCCCGCTCCCGGAACGCCGCTGGCCGAGCGGCTGCGGCCGCGCCGTCTCGAGCAGATGGTCGGCCAGCCGGACGTGGTCGGGCCCGAAGGCTTTTTGAGCCGGGCGATCGCCGCCGACCGGCTGCCGTCCCTGATTCTCTGGGGACCGCCCGGGTGCGGTAAGACCACCCTGGCGGAGATTGTGGCGCGCTCCTCGGCCAGCCGCTTCGTGCCCTTCAGCGCCGTCACCTCCGGCATCAAGGACGTCAAGCGGGTGATGGCCGACGCCTCTCGCGTGCGCCGCGCCGATGGACGCCGCACCGTGGTCTTCGTCGACGAAATTCACCGCTTCAACCGGGCCCAGCAGGACGCCTTGCTGCCCTACGTGGAGAGCGGCGACATCGTGCTGGTGGGCGCCACCACCGAGAATCCCTCCTTCGAGGTCGTGGGCGCTCTTCTTTCGAGGTGCCGGGTGGTGGTGCTCGAGGCGCTCGGCGAGGCGGAGCTGAGGCTGCTCCTGGAGCGCGCCCTGGCCGACTCCGAGCGCGGCCTGGGCGCTTTCCGGGCGCGGCTCGACGACCCGGCCTTCGACGCGCTCATCCACCAGGCGGCGGGCGACGCCCGACGCGCCCTCAACCTGCTCGAGCTGGTGGTTCTAGACGCCCAGGCCCGCGGCGCGGAGCGGGCGATCGAGCGCGCGGATATCGAGAAGATCGCCCAGCGCAAGGTGCTCACCTACGATAAATCGGGGGAGGAGCACTTCAACCTCATCTCGGCGCTGCATAAAAGCCTGCGCGAGAGCGACGTCGACGCCTCCGTCTACTGGCTGGTGCGCATGCTGGCCTCCGGGGAGCAGCCGGAGTACGTGGCGCGCCGGCTGCTTCGCTTCGCCTCGGAGGACGTCGGGCTGGCCGACCCCAACGCCCTGCGGCGAGCGCTCGAGGGGTGGCAGGCCTACGAGCGTCTCGGTTCACCGGAGGGAGATCTCGCCCTGGTGCAGGTGGCGATCTACCTGGCCCTCGCCCCCAAGAGCAACGCCGCCTACTCGGCTCTCAAGGCGGCGCGGAGGGCCGTGGCCGATCGGCCCTCGGATCCCGTGCCCAAGGCCCTGCGCAACGCTCCGACCCGCCTGATGAAGGACCTCGGCTACGGCGCGGGCTACGTGTACGCCCACGACGCCGAGCTCGGCGTCGGCGGCCTGGACTGTCTGCCCGAGGCCCTCTCCGGCACGCGCTTCTACGAGCCTCGGGGCGAGGGGGTGGAGGAGCGCTTTCGCGCCCGACTCGAGGAGCTGCGCGAGCTTCGGCGCCGCGCCCGGGAGGGCGACTCCCGCTAGCCGGGGCAGAAAAAGAAAAAGCCGGTCCGAAGACCGGCGAGACTGCATCCGGAGCGCCCGATAAGAGCGCCCGATATCCCTCCCAAGGGACCTGCACGACCGAAGGGCGGCAGGCAGAGCGAAGAATCCTGACCGTGAATTCCTGGTAAAGAACGAACCGGCTCGGGGGCGCGATAAGATGCGCGCTTGTCCCTCCCGAGTGAGCTGATAGAGCGAAAGATCCAACCGCGAGCCGGGTCGGGCTGCGCCGAGCGGCGCCGCCGACTCGAGCCTCGAGGCCCAGCGAGAGAGGTCCTGCGTATGCTGCCCGAGCGATGCCCTAGACTGACGCGTGCCGCCCTCCGGGCCACGCTCCTGTTGGTTGTTTTGTCGTTTTTGCCGTCGACTCTCATAGCGTCAAACGGCGAAAAAAGGGTTCATCCGGTGCCCGAAGATTTTCTCGGCAGCCTGGAGTGGCGCGAGGCCGGGCCCTATCGCGGCGGTCGTTCGGCGGCGGTCGCAGGCGTCGTCGGCGACCGCGACACCTACTATTTCGGCGCTACCGGCGGCGGGGTCTGGAAGAGTGAAGACGCCGGCATCTCGTGGCGCAGCGTGTCCGACGGACACTTCGGCGGCTCGATCGGGGCCGTGGCGGTGGCGGATTCAGACCCCAACGTGATCTACGTGGGGGGCGGTGAGAAAACCGTGCGCGGCAACGTCTCCCACGGTGACGGCGTCTATCGCTCCACCGACGCCGGCGCCACCTGGCAGCATTTGGGCCTCGCCGACTCGCGCCACGTCTCGCGGCTGCGCGTGCACCCGCGCGATGAGGATCACGTCTATGCCTGCGTGATGGGTCATCTCTTCGGCCCCAACGAGGAGCGCGGCGTCTACCGCTCGAAGGACGGCGGCGCCAGCTGGGAGCGTCTGCTCTTCGTGAACGACCAGGCGGGTTGCGTCGATCTCGTGCTCGACCCCACCAACCCGCGGATTCTCTATTCGACCTTCTGGCGCGTGCTCCGAACGCCCTACAGCCTGGAGTCCGGGGGAGAAGGCTCGTCGATGTGGAAATCCACCGACGGCGGCGTGACCTGGGTCGATCTCTCGGCCAGCGAAGGTCTGCCCGCGGGGCCCCTCGGCATCATGGGCGTCACGGTCTCACCCTCGGATCCCCAGAATCTCTACGCCATGGTAGAGGCCGAGGAGGGCGGCCTTTTCCGCTCCCGAGACGCCGGCAAGACCTGGGCGCGCACCAGCTCGAGCCGCGATTTGCGCCAGCGCGCCTGGTATTACACCCGCCTCTACGCCGACCCGCAGGACGCCGAGTCGGTCTACGTGCTCAACGTGCGCTTTCACCACTCCAAGGACGGCGGCGTCACCTTTCGCCAGATCCCGACGCCGCACAGCGACCATCACGATCTGTGGATCGATCCGCGCGATCCCCAGCGGATGGTGCAGGGCAACGACGGCGGCGGCACCGTGAGTCACGACGGCGGCGCCACCTGGTCGACGCAAACCAATCAGCCGACGGCCCAGATGTACCGCGTGTCGGTGGACAACAGCTTTCCCTACCGGCTGCTCGGCGGCCAGCAGGACAACAGCACCGTACGGCTGCGCTCGCGCTCGTTCACGGGCTCCTGGATCGGCACCCGCGACTGGCAGCCGACGGCGGGCTGCGAGTGCGGTCACGTGGTCGCCAAGCCCGACGATCCGGAGATCGTCTTCGGCGGCTGCTACGGCGGCGTGCTGGAGCGCGTCGACCATCGCACGGGCGCCAGCACCATGGTCTCCGTCTGGCCCGACGATCCCATGGGCTGGGGAGCCTCCGAGCTGAAATACCGCTTCCAGTGGAATTTCCCGATCTTCTTCTCGCCCCACGACCCCGACCGGCTCTATACGGCAGCCCAGGTGCTCTTCCGCTCCGACGATCTGGGCCAGACCTGGGAGGAGATCTCGGGCGATTTAACCCGCAACGATAAATCGAAGCAGGGCTCTTCGGGCGGGCCGATCACCCAGGACAACACCAGCGTCGAGTACTACGCCGCGATCTTCGCGGCCCTCGAGTCGCCCCACGAGAAGGGCGTGCTGTGGACCGGCAGCGACGACGGCCTGATCCACCTCTCGCGCGATGACGGCGGCAGCTTCGCCAACGTCACGCCCGAGGCGCTCCCCGAGTGGACGATGATCAACTCCATGGAGGCGCACCCGTTTGAGAAGGGCGGCCTCTACGTGGCCGGCACGCGCTATAAGCTCGACGACTTCGCGCCCTATCTCTACCGCACGACCGACTACGGCGAGACCTGGCAGCGCATCGATTCGGGAATCCCGCGGGATCACTTCACCCGGGTGATCCGCGCCGATCCCGATCGCCCGGGCCTGCTCTACGCCGGCACCGAGCGCGGCGTCTACGTGAGCTTCGACGACGGGGCCCGCTGGCAGCCGCTGCAGGCCGATTTGCCGGTGGTGCCGATCACCGACCTGGCGCTGCGTGACGGCGACCTGATCGCCGCCACCCAGGGACGGGGATTCTGGATCCTCGACGACCTCTCGCCGCTCCACCAGGTGGAGGTCGGTCAGAGTCTCGAGGCCCCGCGCCTCTACGCGCCGCGCCCTGCCTACCGCCTCGCGGGCGGCCGCTCCCGCGAGCCGCGCAATGCGGGCACCAATCCGCCGACCGGCGCGGTGGTGCACTTCTACCTGCCGCAAAGCGCCCTCGAGATGAGCGCCGGCGAGGAAGCGGAAGCCGAGGAGGCGAAGGCCGAGGAAGCGGAAGCTGAGGCGGCGGAATCCGAGGAAGCGGAATCCGAGGAGACCGAAGCGCCCCTGCGCCTCGAGATTCTGGATGGCGGCGGCGAAATCATCCGCGTCTTTACGCCCCGACCCGCGAACGGCGAGGCCGTCCAGGACGACGCCAAGTCCCGCCGGGCGGGAGACCCCGAGGAGATCCTCGACCTCGAACCCGGGGCCCAGCGTTTCGAGTGGGATCTCCGATACCCCGGGGTCGAGACCGTCCCGGGCATGATCCTGTGGAACTCCCCGCGGGGCGGGCCGCGGGCCACGCCCGGCAGCTATCGGGTCCGTCTGGTGGTGGGCGATCAGCAGATGGAGCAGCCCTTCGAGGTGCTGGCCGACCCCCGCGGCTCGACCCCCCCTGGGGACTTCGAGGCCCAGTTCGACTACCTGATCTCCGTGCGCGACAAATTGACCGAGGTGCACCGGGCGGTGCGGCGTATCCGCCGGGCCCGAGCGGATCTCGAAAGCCTGGACGAGCGCCTGGACGGCGACGCGGCGCCCCACGAGGCGGTGCGTGAGCGGGCGAAGGAGCTCTTCGAAACCCTGGACGCCATCGAAAAAGCGCTCTATCAAACCCGCAACCGGAGCCGTCAGGATCCGCTCAACTTCCCGATTCGGCTGAACGACAAGCTGGCCAATCTCCTCGGACACGCTCAGGTTGGCGACACGCCTCCCTCGAGCGGAGCCCTGGCGGTGCGCGACAGCCTCTTCGCCGCGGTGAACGAGCAGCTCAAGGCCCTCGACGCGGCCTGGAGCGAGGATCTTCCCGCGCTCAACGCGGCCGCCGCGGAGGCCCTGGTTCCCGCCCTCGCGCCGATCTCGGAGGGTGAGTAAGCCCTCTCCCCGCGCCACCGGCCCCACCGGGGATCAACAGACGGGCTCCTCGCTCGTATAACCTGTCGAGCGAGTACGATCGGCCGCTGCAGGCGGCTCTCGGGGTTGTCTGCACTCCGTTTTTGGCGAGTTTGGAGAATCGGTGAAAGAGCGAGTTCGAGGAGAGTGGATCCGGCCGAGACCCGAAAGGGTCTCGGGCTCCGCCAGCGCGCTCGCTGCCGCCCTGCTCCTCGCCCTCGGAGGCTGCGGCGGTGCGGGAGTCGCCGTGTCCTCGGGAGCGGCGGGAAAGGCGGCGAGCTCCCCGGCAGGCCTGCAGGTCGAGCGCAGTCCCTGGGCCGACAGGCTCCTTCTGACCGGCGAGCTGGTGGCCGACGATGCCGCCGTTCTGGTGGTGCCAAACGCCAATATCTGGCCCGTGTCGGTGCGCTGGCTGGTGGAGGACGGCAGCCAGGTTCAAGCGGGTGACCGGGTCGCGGAATTCGACGGCGCCCAGCTCTCGGGGCGACTCGAGAACCTCGAAGATCGCCTGGCGAGCGCGCGCGCCTTTTTGGGCGGCGCGATCGATAAAGCGCGGTCTGATGAAGAGAAGGCCCGCTTCGAGCTTTTGAAAAAGCAGCGGGCCCACGAGAAAGCCAAGCTGCAGGCCGATCTTCCCGACGGCCTGCTGGCCGAGCAGGAGATGGCCCAGCGGCGGCTCGACCTCACCAAAGCGGAGCTGGAGCTGAAGCGCGCCGAGGCGGCGCTCGGCGCCGCCCAGGAATCCGGCCGGCGGTCGATCGAGGTCCAGGAGATCCTGGTGCGCAAGGCCGAGCGGCAGCTCGAGCGGGCCCATCAGGGGCTGGAAAAACTGACTCTCTACGCGCCGCGCGACGGCATCGCCCTGGTGGCCTTCAACGACCAGGAGGGCCGGGCCTTCAAGACCGGCGACTCCGCCTACCCCGGCTTCGGGGTGGTCACCCTGCCGCGCCTTGAAAGTCTGCGGGTCGAGGCCCAGCTCTTCGACGTCGACG
>JBCCLG010000175.1:0-8690 GCA_039027015.1 Acidobacteriota bacterium
ACGCCGTGCTGGTGGCGCTCACCGTCGAAGGCGAGGCCGTCGCGGGGGTGATCCACCTGCCGGGCCTGGGGGAAACCGTGGCCGGCTGGCGCGGCGGCGGCTGTCACTGGAACGGCCGGCGGAGTCGCGTCTCCGACCTCGGGGACGTTTCAGTGACAGCCGCCGCCGCGCCAGCCGGCCACGGTTTCCCCCAGGCCCGGCAGGTGGATCACCCCCGCGACGGCCTCGCCTTCGACGGTGAGCGCCACCAGCACGGCGTAGAGCGGCACGCCGTGCACGAAGCTCTTGGTGCCGTCGATGGGGTCGAGGATCCACTGACGCCCGCTCGTTCCGGGCTCGTTTCCAAACTCTTCACCCAGGATGCCGTCTCCAGGAAAGCGCCGGTGAATGGCATCGCGCAGGCTTTGCTCGGCCTCGCGGTCGGCCCGCGTGACGGGCGTTCCGTCTTCTTTGCTTTCGACGTCGACCGGGGCCTGGAAATAGGCCAGGGTGCGCCGGCCCGCAATCCAGGCGGCTTCGACGGCAAATCGGGCGGCTTCGGCGATGGAGCGTTCGTTCTCTTGGGGCATGGCGCGGAGAATAGCTCACCCGCGCCTCGGCTAGCCGGCCTTCTGCTTCTGCACGCTCTTCTCCACCAGCCGGGCGGCCCGGCGCACGGCGTCCACGGTCAGCTCGCGGCGGCGGGCGCCGGCCATCAGCCCGAGCAGCGCCTCGTGGGCGTCCTCGTCGAGGGGCAGGCGCGCCATCAGCGGGAAGAGGCGCCCCGAGAGACGCAGCACTTCGCTCGCCCGCTCGGCGGGCTCGACGTCTTCGGCCGAGAGGGTCAGCTCCGCCGTGTGCAGCAGCGCCAGGGCCTGATCCTCGGCGGCTCCCAGCCGGGCGAACTCGTCGGCCAGGCGCCTGAGCTCTGCCAGACCGTGGGACGGGCGGCCGAGGCGCGAGGCCGTGAGCGCCGCCACGGCGCGCAGGCGCAGCACGTTGAGGGCCGCCGGACGCCGCCCGTGCTCCTCAAAAGCCAGCTCGAGCCAGCGCAGGGCCTCGTTCTCCTCGGCCTCGTCAGCCGCGGTTTCGAGCAGCGCGTGCGCCATGTTGTGCACCGCCGCCAAATAGGAGCGCGGCTCGGCCTCGCGATCGAGCGTCTCGAGAGACGCCGAGAGCTCCTCGATCGCCGCCTGCGGCCGCCCCGAGCGTTTGAGAACCAGAGCGCGGTCCACCCGTGCGCAGGCCGCCTTTTGCGCCTCGCCCAGGTCGACGTAGAGCGTGCGCGCATCCGCCAGCAGATCGAGGGCTTCGTCGAAACGCCCTTGATCGCTGCGCACGTAGGCGGCGCGCTGGGCGAGACGCGCGCGTCGCCTCGGGTCGGCCTCGGCGCGCGCCTCGAGAAAGGTCAGGGCGACCTGCAAACAGCTCTCGGCAGCCTGCAGGTCGGCGGTCGACCTGTGGGCGCTGCCGAGCGCCGCCCAGGCGTCCGACTGCAGGTCCGACCACGTCTCGTGGTCGAGCGCCTCGGATTCGCCCACGTCGAGACTGGCGGCGAAATCGCGCGCGCACAGGGCCCGCTGCAGCGCCCGTGCGGGGTGCTGGTCGCGCGCTTCGTCGGCCGCCTGAATCAGCCGACGGGCCAGCGCCACTTCATCCATGCTCACTCCGTCTTGGGGGGACGCACCAAACCCTTCGCCTCCAGCTCCTCGAGCGCGCCGTCGTAGCGCTCCAGGCGCTCCCGCAGCCTGCCCAGGGAGTCGACGCTCACGCGGTAGAGACGCTCTAAAGACTCGACGATCTCGTCACCCGGCGGCGCCGAGCTCTCGGCGAAGCGCCGCAGGGAGTCGCCCCTCGCTGACCCGGGATCGCGCGGCCACAGGCGGGCGAAGAAGTCGGTCGGCGACTCGTCGAAGAGATCGAGGATGGCCAGCAGATGCCAGACCTTGAGATCGAGGTTCTGGGCCAGCAGCTGCGAGAGGTAGCCCCTCGAGAAGCCGGCCATATTCTCGACCTGACGCTGGGAGTACTCCGAGCGTTTGATCATCAGCCGCAGCTCTTCCAGAAGCGGCTTGATATCGTCGCGTTGCTCTTTCTGCCTGGATCGCCGCGGACTTTCTGCATCGTCCGCCGAAGGATTCCGTGCAGGATCTTGTGATGGATCCATGAATTTCTCGAGCCCAAATGACCGGGTTGGGGTCCGCCCCGTGGGTGTAGGCGGGGCGTTTACCAGGATCTTACAACCAGGACCTCACGATTGACGTAACAATATTCGTCGAAACAAGGAAAAGCCATGAACAACACACGACGAATACTTCCCCCCTCAAGACCTGCCGGACACTCCGCTCGCCCGGGCTCCCGGGCAAGCTCCCTGATCCACTCCGCCGCCGCCATGGCCGCCGTCGTCCTCGCTCTCTCCGCGGGCGCTGCTCGAGCCGAGGATTCGCCGGCGCCCAGCGAAGAGCTCCTGGTCTTCGTGCAGAACGGCGCCGCTTCGGGCGAGATCTCGAAAAGTTTCTCCTCCCGTCATCTTCCGGATCTTCGGGAGGAGGCCGAGAAGCTGGATTTGGCCCTGAGAGTGGTCGAGATCTCAGGCGCCGGCGCGCCTCCAGAGATCCGCATGACGCCGGTGATCGCCTACCAGAGCCACCGCGGCCGGGCCCTCTTTCAGGGGCGCTACGCCGACAGCGGCAAGGTCGCTCACTTCGTGCGCACCCAGCGGGCCATCCCGCCGACCGGCGGCACCTACGACGTCGAGGATGCGGCGCTTCTCAAGCTCGGCAAGGCCCGCGTTCAGGCGCCGCTCAAGATCACCCCTCTGGCGGGCGTCGCGGCCGACTCTCCCGAGGCCGAGATGCTGCGGGCCGAGGCCGCCTCGGTGGTCAAGGACGGCTTCGAGCACTTCTTGCGCGTCCCTTCGGCCACCCTCGGCCCCAGCGACCGCGCCTTCTACATGGACTTTCACCCCTACCTCTCGGACGACGGCACGCTCTACGTCTCCACCGCTCTCTTCTCCCAGTTCAACTGCATCGATCCGGTCTACTCCGGCTACGACTCCCCGGTCTCGGGATCCTTCGAGTTCTGGCAGGAGATCTTCCAGCGCGCGGCGCGCCGACTGGAGGATCAGGTTCTCGAGCAGATCCGCACCTCCGAGCTGGGCGACGGCTTCGATCCGGTGCCCGCCGAGGTGGCGACCGCTTCCTGGGAGTCTCTGGGGCTCGAGCTTCCGCCCAGGCCCGCGGGGCCAGCGGTGGAGATCGCCGACGTTACGCTCGCTGAGGAGTGGGTCATCGAGGCCGCTCCTGAGAACGGCGCGCCCCGCCTGGTTTTCCGCTTTCCGCCGCCCCTGGAGCGCTACTCGGGCGAGGTCAGCAGCCTCACCGGCGCTCTCTCCCTGCCGGGCATTCCCGAGGCGGGCGAGGCTTCGGGATTCATCGAGGTCGAAACCGCGTCGGTCACCATGGGAGAAGACTCCCTCGACAAGGCGGTGCGCGGCAAAATGATCTTCGTCGATAAATTTCCCAACGCGCGCTTCGAGCTGGAGCGCGTCGTCGGCTCCGAGCCGCTCGCCTTCGGGCGCTCGAGTCCGTTCATCGCCGAGGGCACCTTCACCATGATGGGCTTCTCCATCCCCCTCGAGGTGCGGGCCCAGCTCGAGCCGGTGATCGGCGAAGACGGCGCGCCTCGACTCCAGGTGCAGGCGGGCTTCGAACTGCGGCTCAAGAAGCCGTTTGGCGTTGCCGGACCCGACGGCCCGGCGCCGGCCAACGACACCCTGCAATTCAACCTCGATTTCTTGATGGTCTCCCGATGACCGATCGATCCGGGGTTCCGGCTGGATTCCGGGACCCCTCACCCCTGGCGCTCCGGGCCTTCGGCGCGCTCTACCGATAACCGGGTCCGCCCACCGGGGCCTTTTCAAAAAGCCAAGGGCGGGCCTCCCCTGGACTGGAGAACGACATGACGACCCTCACCACCACCCGCAAGATCTCGACTTTCGCGGCCCTCGCGGCCGCGCTTCTCATGACCGCGCTGCTGCCCGCCACCGCCTGGGCGGAGGATTCGCCCGGAACCATCGAATTCAAGGCCAACAACAAGCTCTACAACGCCCACGGCAAATTCGAGAAGTGGAAGTTCACCCGGGTCACGGTACCCGGCGGCAACCTCGAGAAAGGCTCCGTAGACATCGAGATCCAGCTCTCCTCGGTATGGGAGAAGACCGCGGCCCTCGCCGATCACCTGCGTCAGGACGACTTCTTCAACGTCGAGAAGTTCTCCACCGCCACCATCAAAATCGATCGCGTGAAGAAGACCGGCGACGACACCTATACCGGCACCGCGGCCATCGACTTTCTCGGCCACACCGGAGAGGTCCCGGTGAACTTCAAGGTGGTCGGCACCTCGCCCATCAAGATCGAGGGCGACGCGGTGATGAAGCGCACCGACTTCGGCCTCGGCGAGCCCTACGACCCGTCGAACGATCGCTCGATCGTCGACGACGTCGAGGTCATGATCTCCGCCACCCTGCCCTGAACCGCAACGCCGGACGCTCCGCGATCCCGAGGGCCGCGGAGCCGCGAGGCGGCTGCCCCTAAAGCAGTCGATCGCCGAGCGCCAGGCCGAGCGCCGCGCCCGCCAGCACCAGCCACACCGGGCTGATCCTGGTTTTGACCAGCAGTCCCGCGGCCACCGCGAAGAGCGCCGCCCGGGGCCAGGAGGCGAGGGCCGAGCCGGCCAGATCGAAGGTCACCGCCGCCATCAGGGCGACCGCGGCGGCGGCCACCGCCTCGAGAAACGCCGCCGTCCACGCGTTGCGGCGGAGCCTAGGAACCAGCGGATTGAGGATCGCCACGAAGATCACGCTCGGCAGGAAGATCGCCAGCGTCGCCACCGCCGCGCCCGGCACGCCGGCGACCAGAAAACCCACGAAGGTCGCCGTGGTCAAAACCGGCCCCGGGGTCAGCTGACCCACGGCCACGGCGTCGAGCAGCTGCTGGCTGGTGAGCCAGCCGAGTTCCTCGACCAGACCACCTTCGATGAAGGCGATCAGCACGTAGCCCGAGCCGTAGAGAATGGCGCCGACCTTGAAAAAGAAGAGGCCCAGCGGCACCAGACCGGCCGAGGCTCCGGCCGCGGCGCCGGACAGCGCCGGGACCGCCGCTGACGGCGCTACCAGCGCCAGGGCACTCGTCGACCGGGAACCTCCAGAGCTTCCTGGGCCGCCCGGAGGCTTACGGACCGCGGCGGCGGAATCGAGGCGCAGGAAAAGCGTTCCGAGAACGGCGCCGCCGAGCAGCGCCGGCGTTTCTCCGAGACCGGCGGAGATCGCCGCTAAGACCGCCAAGGCTACGGCCACGTGGCCGCCTTTGCGGATCGCTTTTAGGCCCAGACGCCACAGCGCGGCCAAGATCACCGCGACCACGATCGGCTGGATGCCGGCCAAAACGCCGTCCGCCCGGGGCAGACTGCCGAACTCCACGTAAACCCAGGCCAAAGCGAGGGTGATCAGCGCCGCCGGCCCGATAAAGCCGATCGCCGCGGCGACCAGCCCCCAATAGCGGCCGCGCTCGAGCCCCACGTGCATCACCATCTCGGTGGAGTTGGGGCCCGGCACCAGCTGCGTGGCGGCAACCAGATCGAGAAAATGCTGGCGGTCGCACCATCGGCGCCGCTCGACGACCTCGGCCTCGAGAAGCGCGATATGCGCGGCCGGGCCGCCGAACGCGACGGATCCGAGGCGAAGAAAGAGCGTGAAAATCTCGCCGACTCGAGACATCGGATGGAGCTCCGGGCTAGTTTAGGCCGATCTTACACACCGAACCCGCCCGCACTCCCTCGCCCCGACCGTGACCGAAGAAGCTCCTCGAATCGAATCGTCCTGGACCCCCGCCCCCGTCCCCGAACGGCGGCCCCGGGGCGATGAGATCGACGTGTGGGCGATCGACCTCGCGCCGAGCGCCGGGCGCCTTCGGGAGCTGCGCGCGCTTCTCGACGCCGAGGAGATCACGCGCGCCGAACGCTTTCACTTCGAGCGGCATCGCCGACGCTTTATCGTGCGGCGCGGCGCGATGAGGATCCTGCTCTCCGCCTACCTCGGGCGACGAGCGGACGATCTCAGGTTCACCTTGGGCACCAGCGGCAAGCCCGATCTCGCGGATCCCCCCGCCGGCGCGAGGCTGGCCTTCAACCTCACCGACTCCGAGGACTTTGCCCTGCTGGCGGTCGGCGAGGGCGCGGAGCTCGGGGTCGATGTCGAGGCGCTCGAGCGCCCGCGGGACGCCGACCGACTGGTGGAGCGCTTCTTCTCGGAGCCCGAAAGGGAGGTCTACGCGGGGCTGCCGGACGACCTCAAAACCGCCGGGTTCTTTCGCGCCTGGACCTGCAAGGAGGCCTATCTCAAAGCGATCGGCACGGGTCTCCAGACCCCCCTGCGCGACTCCACCGTCGAGCTGGATCCGCGCAGGCCCAGCCGCATGATCGAGGTAGCCGGCAGCGCGAGCGAGGCGGCGCGCTGGAGCCTCAGGGAGCTGAGGCCCCGGCGAGGCTTCGCCGGGGCGCTCGCTCGAAGGCAGCGGCTGGGCGCTCTGCGCCTCTTCCGCTGGGCGTGAGCGCCGCCCCTAGAGGCCGAGGACCCGCGCGATGATATTGCGCTGGATGTCCGAGGTGCCCGAGTAGATGACGCCTCCCAGGGCGTCGCGTAAATCGCGCTCCACCTCGAACTCGGCCATGTAGCCCTTGGCGCCGTGGATGCGGATGGCGTCGAGGCTGTTCTGGGCGAAAGATTCGCCCAGGTGTAGCTTGGCCATCGCCGCCTCGAGCATGGCGGGCTCGCCGCGACCCTTCATGTCGGCGAGCTTATAGAGCAGCAGCCTCGACGTCTCGAGGCGGATCTTCATGGTGGCGATGCGGTTCGAGACCGACTGGAAGCCGCCGATCGGCTGTCCGAACTGCTGGCGCTTCTTGGCAAAGGCGATGCAGTCGTCGAGCTGGCGGGCCATGGATCCCACGTGGCTCGCGAAGATGAAGCTGCGCTCCCAATCCATCGAGTGGTTGAAGACGCTGACGCCGATGCCCTCGGGGCCGAGGCGATTCTTCTCCGGCACGAAGCAGTCGCGCAGCATGATGTCCCCCAGCGGACTGGTGCGCAGGCCCATCTTGGCCTTGGCTTCCGAGGCCTCGTAGCCTTGAGAGCCGCTCTCCACCAAAAACGCCGAGACCCCCCACTGCTTGGCCTCCGGGCGGGTGTTGGCGAAAACCAGGGCCAGCCCCGCCACCGGCGCCAGGCCGATGTAGGTCTTGTGGCCGTTGAGCACGTAGCCGCCGTCGACCTTCTCGGCGGTGGTTTTGCGGCTGCAGGCGTCGGAGCCGGAGCCGGGCTCGCTCATGCCGTGGGCGGCGAGCAGCTCGCCGGAGCACAGTTTGGGCAAATAGGCCTTCTTCTGCTCCTCGCTGCCGAAGTGGAGGAGGGGTTCCTGCACGCTCCACAGCTGCCCGTTAAGCCCCAGGGTGAGAGCGTTGTCGCGGCACCCGTAGCCGAGGCCCTCGAGCATGCGGATCGAGGTGACCACGTCGAGTCCGGCGCCGCCGTACTCCTTCGGCATGCACCAGCCGAGCACGCCGAAATCGGCGCAGGCCTGCCAGTCTTCCTGGCGAAACTCGCCCCGTCGATCGCGCTCGGCGAGGTCGCCCGCGTCGAGTTGGTTTTGGGCGAACGCCACGCACTCGTCGTAGCGCCTCTTTTGTTCGTCGCTCCAGCTGAATTCCATGGATGTTTCCTCTCGTAGCGGCTACGGAGATTTTTCCAGATCCGATGTCAAAGCCTTCCCGAACGCGCATACTAGACGACGCGGCGGCCGCTGACGCGTTCCCTCCGTAGCCGGTATGATCTGCGCTTTCTAGGAGATACCCGTGCCCCCCAAGTGCCGAATCGGACCGCGTCCCCTCGCCTCGGTAGCCCGTCTTGCGGCTTCCATCACCGCCTTCCTCATCTGCCTCGCGGCCGCCCAGGGAGCCCACGCTCACGCGACGGGCGAGAACTACGTGTGGCTCAACGTCGCCGCCGAAGGGCATCTCGAAGGCCGCTTCGAGATCAGCCCTGTCGATCTCGAAGAGACCTTCGGGCTCGAGATCCCCGATGAGGAAGCGGCCGCCCTCGCGGTGGTGGAGGCCAATCGCCAGACCCTCGAGAGCTACCTCGCGCAGCGTTTTGAAATTTCCGCCGCGGGCGAGCCCGTGGCCTGGAGCTTCACGGGAGTCGGGGTTTCTGAAACGCCGGGAATCGGCTACTTCGCGCAGTACCACTACCGCAGCGCGAGCCTCGGCGAAGTGCCGGACCAGCTCGAGATCCGCAACGAGGTGCTCACGGAGACCGACCGCTTCCACCGCAGCCTGCTGTGCATCGAGTTCGACCAGCAGCGCGACCAGGAATTCGGCGAGGAGTTCACGGCGCTGATCTTCAGCCAAACCCAGCCGGAGCAAACCCTCGACTTGACCGACATCCGCAGCCTGCTGCGGGTGCGCGACTTCGTGTGGCAGGGCGTGCTGCATATCTGGATCGGCATCGACCACGTGCTCTTCCTGATCGCTCTCCTGTTCACCGCGGTGCTCGCCTGGGGCCCTCCTGAGGAGGACGGCGGGGACGAGGCGCCCTCCTGGCAGCCGGTGGCCAGCTTCAAGATCGCCCTGATCAATATCGTCACCATCGTCACCAC
>JBCCLG010000176.1:0-8660 GCA_039027015.1 Acidobacteriota bacterium
CGCCCTGTGCGGCTTGGCCGTTTTCAACGAGGAGGTATAGTCAGCCTTTCGAATCTCTCGTCCTATGCCAAAGATCCTACTCATCGCCCTCACGATTCTCTTGTCGGGAACGCAGGCCTTCGCGGCTGCTGCCCCGGAAGAAGGCGTGAGCGGACGGGTCCTCGACCGCACGGCGCCGATCGCGGACGCCAAGGTTTTCGCCTACGAGGTTGCCTCGGGCGGCATGGTGGAAGTCGAGACCAGCGAGCGGGGCGACTTTCTTTTTGAACGCCTGCCCGCCGGCATGTACAAGCTGGTCGCGTTCAAGGCCGGATTCCTGCCGACCGTCGAGCTGCTGCTGCGGCGCAGGTCTGAAGATCGCCAGGTCGTAGAGATTCGCCTCGAGTCCGAGCAGACCGCCAAGCCCGCGAGCGCCGAGGGTTACTGGAGCGTCCGCGGCCGCGTGCCGACCGACGTACTTCGCCAAATCGACGACACCACGGCCACCTTCGATCTGGCGACCCAGGGCCTCTACCTCGAGGCTCAATCCGCCTTCAGCGCCGAGATGCGGGCGCTTTCGGGAATCGAAAGCTTCGGATCCGGCATCGGCGAGGGCCAGCTGATGGGGGCCGACTTCGACGTCGACGGACGTATCGGGCGCGTCGCCATGGGCCTCGACGGCACCTTCCGCGAGCTGGTGAACAGCGGCAATGGCCTGACCGGCGAAGTGAGGGAGGTGGCCTTCGAGCTGCGCCCGGCCGAGCATCAGCAGGTGCGCCTGGCGACCCAGCGCAGCGAAATTTTCGGCGGCAGCTCGCCGGTTGATCTCCAGCGCTACCAGGTTGACTGGTCCGGGCGCACGGGCGAGACCGGCGAAACCCGGGTGTCGGCGACCTATACCCAAGAAAGCAATTACCACGCCGTCTCGCCGATCGCCCCCATCGCCATTCCGGGCAGCTCCGAAACCTGGGGTCTGGCGGGCGCCTACAGCGGCCAGCTCTCCGAGCATACGGATCTCGAGGCGGGTCTGACCTACAGGCAGCGCGAGATCGGCGTCGGCACTGGCGGCGGCGTAGCCGGCGCCCAGTGGCTCGACGAGAGTCTCGGTCTCTTCACGATCGCCAAATCGCAGGTCGTGCCCAAGGTGCTGGTCGAGTACGGCCTTTATTCCTCGATGCGCGGCGAAGGGGACGTCTCGCTGATGCCCCACGGTGGCGTCGTGGTGCAGCTGGGCGACTGGCAGGGACGCGCTTCGGCCGCCCGCCGCGTCGCCGATAGCCAAGGCGATCTCTTCGAGGGCCCCCGCGCCTTCCGCACCGCCTTCTACAGCGACCGCGAATCGTGCCGTCAGGCCGGCGAAGCCTGCTACGAGGTCACCCTGTCTCGCGGCGAGGCCGACGACCGGATCTCGGTGGGCGCCATCCATCGCGAGTTTGCGGAGACCCTTCAGCTCTACTTCAGCCCCGACTTCTTCGACCGACTCGAGAGCGTCTTCGTGGTGCAGGACGACAAGCTCTCGGAGCTGCAGCTCAGCATCGTGCGCCGCCTGACGCCGCGCATTCTGGCGCGCCTGGAGTCGAACCTGGCTTCGGGGGGCGGCGGCATCTTCTACGCCGCCGACGACAGCTCCTACGAGAACGAGGTTCGCTACCTCGTAACCTCCCTCGACACGCAATTTCAGAGCACCTCGACCGGAGTCTTCGTCGCCTTCCATCATCTCGAGCAGGCGTTCAACCCCATCGAAACGGCGCAGGACAGCCCGATCAAGCTCGAGATGCAGCGCCTCCAGCTGATGCTGACCCAGGATCTCAACGTGCTGGCGGACCTGACCTCAAAATGGGCCGTGCGGCTCAACATGGAGCTGAGCCGAGGCGCCACCCCCTATGCCCTCACCGCCGACGGCGAGCTGCACAAAAAGCTGACCACCGGCCTCTCGGTCAGTTTCTGACGATCCATCCGGCCGCGCATCCGGCCCCCTCTCCCGTCGAATGAGCAGCCGCTGCGCCTGGGTGAGCGATGACCCTCTTTACGTCGCGTACCACGACCAGGAATGGGGGGTGCCCCTGCGCGACGATCATCGACTTTTCGAACTTCTGATGCTCGAGGGCGCCCAGGCCGGCCTGTCGTGGATCACGATCCTCAAGAAGCGCGAGGGCTACCGGCGTGCCTTCGAGGGCTTTGACGCCGAGAAAATCGCCGCCTACGGCGAGGCCGATCTCGCTCGGCTGATCGGCGACGCCGGAATCGTGCGCAACCGCCTCAAAATCGCCGCGGCCGTCACCAACTCCCAGGCCTACCTGCGGCTGCGCGAGACGGAGAGCTTCTCCGACTTCCTGTGGCAGTTCACCGACGGCGAGCCGCTGCAAAATACCTGGCGCAGCCACTCCGAGATTCCTGCGTCCACGCCGCGGAGCGATCAGATGTCCAAGCAGCTCAAGCGGCTGGGCTTCAAATTCGTCGGCACCACGATCTGCTACGCCTTTATGCAGGCGAGCGGCATGGTCAACGACCACACCCTCGACTGCTTCCGGTACTCCGAGGTCGCGGCGCTCGCCCGCCCGCGGGCTTGACACCACCGCCGCGCCGCCGGCCCGGCTCGACACTGAGGATCCTGCAAAGATGTCCAAGGGACAGCTGCTTCTGCTGAAGCAGATCATCGGCGCTGGCGATGGCTCGGCTTCCCTGCCGCTGCCCACGCTGAGGGCCAATCTCGAGGCTTTTCTGAGCCGCTTCCCGCCGGTCGAGGGGGTTTCGGCTCGGCCGGTCAACGCCGACGGCGTGCCGTGCGAGTGGCTGAGCGGCCCGTGGCTCGAGGATCCAGCGCGCGCCGCCACTCTTCTCTACTTCCACGGCGGCGGCTTCGTGGTCGGATCCGCCGCCAGCCATCGCCAGTTAGCCGCCAGATTAGCCCGCGCTGCGGGGGCGCGATGCCTGTCGGTCGACTACCGGCTGGCCCCCGAGCACCCCTATCCCGCGGCCCTCGAGGACGCCCACGCGGCCTATCGCTGGCTGCTCGACCAGGGCTCTGGCCAAGGAGATCAAATCGCCTGGGCCGGCGACTCGGCGGGCGCCGGCCTGGCGCTTCTGGCCGCCAGTCAGCTGCCCTCGAGAGATCTTCCGAGGCCCTGCGCCCTGGTGGCCATGAGCCCCTGGGTCGACTATGCCGGCACTACCGACAGCCTCGATCGCCACGCGGCCCTCGATCCGGTGGTGCAGCGCGCGGGCCTCGAGAAGATGGCCCGAATCTATCTTGACGGAGCAGACCCCTGGGACCCCGCCGTCACGCCCCTGCGCGCCGATCTCTCGGCGCTGCCGCCGCTGCTGATCCAGGCCGGCGGCTCGGAGTCGCTGCTCGACGACTCCCAGCGCCTCGCCGAGCGAGCGCTTGCGGCCGGGGTGCCCGCGCGCCTCGAGGTTTGGCCGGAGATGATCCACGTCTGGCAGCTTTTCGCCGGCAGGCTCGACGAGGGTCGCCAAGCCATCGAGCAGGCCGGAGATTTTCTGCAGCGGGCGTTCCGGGCATAGAGGGCGGGCGGTGAGCCCCGGTGAACCCATCGTTTGGCCAGATTCGTTTGGTCAGCCGATCCCCGTGACGTAGAGTCGCACTCACCCCTTATGAGGATGGAGGACCCGATGCTGCTGAGCGGACACCACTTCGTCGGTGCTGAACGAAGCATTGCCGGACGTCATGAATGGAGGGCGATAGACCCTAGGACCGGCGAGCGGCTGGAGCCCGCCTACCAGGACGCGACCGATGTCGAGATCGACCGCGCCCTCTCTCTCGCCGCTGATGCCCACGAGAGCCTCAGAAGCCGCGGCGGCGGGGTCAGCCGCGAGGTCCGCGCGGCGTTCCTCGAGCAGATCGCCCAGGAGATCCTCGATCTCGGCGACCCCTTGATCGATCGCGCCATGGCCGAGACCGGTCTGCCCGCCTCCCGCCTGGTGGGCGAGCGCGGCCGCACGATCTCCCAGCTGCAGCTCTTCGCCGATGAGGTGCGCGAGGGCAGCTACCTCGGCGTGCGCATCGACCGCGGCGACCCGGACCGCGAACCGCTGCCCAAGCCCGATCTGCGACGTCTGCGGATTCCCCTCGGGCCGGTGGTGGTTTTCGGCGCTGCGAACTTTCCCCTCGCCTTCTCAGTCGCAGGCGGCGACACCGCCTCCGCCCTGGCCGCCGGCTGCCCGGTGGTGGTCAAGGCCCACCCTCGCCACCCGGGCACCTCCGAGCTGACGGCGATCGCCGTGGCCCGAGCCGTCGAGCGCATCGGCATGCCCGAGGGCACCTTCTCCCTGCTCCAGGGCGAGAGCCCCGTGGTGGGAGCCGCCCTGGTGCGCCATCCGCTCGCCGCCGCCGTGGGCTTTACCGGATCGCTGCGCGGGGGACGCGCCCTCTTCGACATCGCCTCGCGCCGCTCCAGGCCGATTCCGGTCTACGCCGAGATGGGCTCGAGCAACCCGGTTTTCCTCCTGCCCGAAGCGCTAGCGGCGGGCGGCGAGCGGATCGCCGCGGGCCTCGCCGGCTCGGTGACCCTCGGGGCCGGCCAGTTCTGCACCAGGCCAGGCCTCGTCTTCGCCCTCGAAACCCCGAAGCTAGAGAGCTTCGAAAGCGCTTTGGCCTCTCTCTTTGAGACCGAGGCCGAGGGCACTCTGCTGCACCTCGGCATTCGCCAGGGCTTCGAGGAGGGGATCTCGAGCGCCCTGGCGACGGGCGGCGTCGATTTGCGAGCGCGGGGCGCTGAGGGGGCCTCGGGCCCCTGCGGCGCCATGCCGACCCTGCTGGCGACCGACAGCGGCACCTTCAGGGCCCATCCCGAGCTTCAGGAAGAGATTTTCGGTCCCTCTACGCTGCTGGTGCGCTGCGCAGACGCCGGCGATATGTTGGACCTCGCGCGCCGCCTCGAGGGTCAGCTCACCGCGACCCTGCACGCCGCCGAGGAGGATGAGGCGACGGCTCGGGATCTGCTGCCGATTCTCGAGGAGCGCGCCGGTCGGGTGCTCTTCGGCGGCTTCCCAACCGGCGTCGAGGTAGGTCACGCCATGCAGCACGGCGGCCCGTATCCCGCCACCACAGCGGCGGCCTCGACCTCGGTGGGCAGCGCCTCCATCCAGCGCTGGCTGCGACCGGTGGTGTACCAGAACGCCCCCGAGAGTCTGCTCCCCGAGGAGCTCCGGGACGACAATCCCGCGGGTTTGATGAGAAGAATCGACGGGAAGTGGACGCCGCCGGAGGGCTGAGCGTCCGCGATGCGAATCAGCCGAAGCCGAGGGCTTCTTCACCCGATGAAGACGAAAGATCGCAGATGAGTGACGAGCCCCTCGTCGTCACCTTTCCCCGCCGCCTGGCGAAAATCGGGCTGGGCGTCTTCACCGTCCTCTTCACCCTCTTCGCCGGCTGGATCGAACATCAGCGGGAGGTTGAGATGCCTTGGCTCGCCGTGGTCATGAGCACAGGCTGCCTGCTGGTCATTCTGGCCTGCGTGCGCGAGCTGGTGCAGCCCAGGGTGCTCGCCGAAATCAGCTGCTCGGGGGGCGTTACCGTGAAGAGGCGCGCCCTGCCGGGGGGCGAGGCCAGCCTGAGCTGGTCCGAGGTGCGGGACTTTGAGTATTTCGAGAAGGTGGTCGATCGCTTTCTCTTCAAAGTTATCCGCCTGCGCCTGAAGACCCCGGTCGAGGCTCCGTGGCGTCTTTTTGCCGACGAAGACGACGTCGCCCACCTCGACGCCTTTGCTGCCGACCCAGGCGGCGAGGAGCTGCTGGCGCGCATGAATGCCATTCGAGACGCCGCGATGCCTGCCGGTGGCGACGAAGCGCCCTGAATCCGCGGCGCTCTTACCCGTCCGGTTTGAAGCCCCATCCGGATGGGTGGGTTAGGTACCCCGCAAAATCTCCTCCGCTCGAGGCCCCTTCCCGCCATGACCCAGCCCATTCTTCGAACCGAGCACGCCAGCGACCGGGCGTCCGTCTTCGCGGTCCACCGCGCCGCCTTCGAAACCGACGCGGAGGCCAGGCTGGTCGATACTCTGCGCGCGTCGGCCTCGCCGACGCTCTCGCTGGTGGCCGAGGCGGGCGGCTCCGTCGAGGGCCACATCTTCTTCTCTCCGGTGACCCACGCCGAACACCCCGAGCTGCGCCTGATGGGCCTCGGACCCATGGCGGTCCAGCCGCGGACTCAGCGCAAGGGGCTCGGCTCCCTCCTGGTGCGCCGGGGGCTCGAGACGCTGCGCGAGCAGGGGCTCGACGCCGCCGTGGTTCTGGGCCATCCCGAGTACTACCCGCGCTTCGGCTTCGAGCCGGCGTCAAGGTGGGGAGTCCGGAGCGTCTACGAGGTACCCGACGAGGCGTTCATGGCCCTCGAGCTCAGGCCGGGGAGCCTGTCGGGAAAGGCGGGCCTGGTGACCTATCATCCGGCCTTTAGCGAGGTCTAGACTCCGACGCTCGACCTTTCCCGACACCGCCGACCTTTCTATGACCCCGCCGACACCGCCGTCCCCCCGGGACTCGCCTCCAGCCGCCGAGCCTCAGGGCGCGGATCAGGACGCCATCGAGCTGAGCAAGCTCTGGGTTCTCATGGTGTCGGCCTTCGTCGACATGATCGGCTTCGCGCTGATCGTTCCTCTGCTCCCCTTCTACGCCACTCGCTTCGGAGCCGACGCTTTTCTGGTCGGCGTGCTGATGGGCATCTTCGCCTTCGGCCAAATGATGACCGCGCCTTTATGGGGACGGCTTTCAGACCGCATCGGCCGCAAGCCCGTGCTGCTGGCGTCGCAGGCCGTCTCGGCCCTGGCCTTTACGATCTTCGCGCTCGCTGACTCGGTTTGGCTGCTTCTGATCTGCCGTCTGCTCCAGGGGGTCGGAGCGGGCACCCTGGGCGCCGTCTCGGCCTTCGTCAGCGACGCAGTGCGGCCCCAGGAGCGCGCCCAGGCCCTCGGCTGGATCACCGCCTGCACCAGCGCAGGCGTGATGGTCGGGCCGGCGATCGGATCGCTGACCGTCGGCTGGAGCACCGCAGCTCCGGGCTTCATCGCCGCCGGCTTTTGCCTGCTCAATATCCTCTTTACCTGGACCTCTCTGCAGGAGGCGCGCAAGCCGATGTCGCGCCAGGAAAGGGCCCAGGCAGGGCCTCGGCCGGCCCTCGGCGGCCAGCTTCTGGCGGTCTTTCGCGAGCCGGCGACCAACGCTCATGGCCTGATCTGGATCTACACCGCCGGCATGATGGCCTTCATGGCCCTCACCGGCATCATGGCGCTCTTTGTGGAGAGTCGATTCGGCGTCACGGTGCAAAAAATCGGCTGGTTCTACGTGGCCGTGGGCGCGGTTTCGGTGGTGATGCGCGGCCTGCTCCTCGGCCGCCTGGTGCGCGCCCTGGGCGAAGTGCGGGTGCTGCGACTCGGGGCGCTTTCCCTGGGCGTCGGCATGATCGGCATGGCCCTCTCCACCAGCGCCTGGCAGTTCGCTCTTATGATGCTGCTGGTGCCCACCGGCACCGCCATGCTCTTTCCCTGCACCACCTCCTTGATCACCCGCTACGCGGACCCGGATCACGTGGGCGAGACCGTCGGCCTGCAGCAGGCTTTCGGCGGCATCAGCCGCTTGACCGGGCCGATGTGGGCCGGCGCCGTCTATCAGCAGGTCGGCCAGCAGACGCCTTTTTGGATCGCCGGCGTCCTGGTGTGGATCACCGCGGCCTTCAGCCTGAAGCTGCGGCCAGGCGGAGCCCCCAAGCGCGACCCCCGCGCCGCGCAGGGCCCCAGCGGCCCCGCTGGGCCCGAGAATGCCGAGACCGAGCTCGCCAGCGCCGCCGCCGAGACCGCGCCGCCTCGCCCGCAGACCAAAGCAAGATAGGCCGCCCCTGCTGCTACGCTAGCGACATGAGCAGCACAAGACGGCGCTTTTTCGGTTGGGTCAGCCTCCTGACCCTGGCACTTCTGGCGGGCGGCTGTGACGGCTGCCGCAAAAACGTGCGCGATGAATACTTCCGCTACCTCGAGAAGGTCGGTTTCGAGAAGCGGGACCTGCTGGTCAAGCGGGTCGACAAGGCCAAGGAGGCTCAGGAAGAGGCCCAGGAACAGTTCGAGGACGCGCTTGAGGAGTTCCAGGCGCTGATCGGCCACGACGGCGGCGACCTCGAGACGATGTACGACTCTCTGAAGTCGGAGTACGACGACGCTGAGGGACGCGCTGAAGAGGTGCGGGATCGGATTCAGAAGATCGAGAACGTGGCTGGCTCACTCTTTGACGAATGGCGTCAGGAGATCGCCCAATTCGACAACAAGACCTACCGGCGGGAGAGCGAGAAAAAGCTGCGCGAGACTCAGGGCAAGTACGAGGGGCTGCTGCGGACGATGAAGAAGGCCGCGGGCTCCATGGATCCGGTGCTCGACAAGCTGCGCGACCAGGTGCTCTATCTCAAGCACAACCTCAACGCCCAGGCCCTGGGCTCTCTCGATCAGCAGGTGGGCGTCCTGCAGGACGACGTCAGCGAGCTGATCGCCGATATTCAGGCCTCGGTCGCCGAAGCAGATCGCTTCATCGCCGAGATGAGCGCGGCCGAGCCGGGCTGAATGAAAAAGCCCGCCGAACTCGAGTGAGCGCGGCGGGCGAGAAAATGGGCTCTGCTCGGCAGTGAGAGCCCGAATCGAAAACCTGAACCTGAAACGAACGGGTTCCGAGCGCGGGGAGCG
>JBCCLG010000177.1:0-8646 GCA_039027015.1 Acidobacteriota bacterium
CGGGATAGAGGCGGGCGATTTCCGCGGCCTTGGTCGTCGAACTCTTGACGCCGTGGATGTACCACTGAAAAACCCAGCTCGTCGGGTCCTTCTCTTCGATCAGAGTCTGCATTCTTTCCACCGCCGTGCGGTAGAAGCCGAGCATGCGCTGCCCTTCTGCAGATCGAGCGTCGTAGCGGATCCTCGCTGCCCCCGCAGCCGGGGCACCGCCGCCCGCCGGCGCTCCGGCAGGCCCTCCTGCGCCATCGCCCGCGGGCGGGCCGCCGGCTCCGTTGCAGCCGTTGAGCCAAACTGAAAAAGGGATGGCGCTTGCGCCGACCACGAACTTCCGGCGGGTGAGCTTCGACATGACTCACTTCCTTTCCCAACAAAGCCGCGAGAAAGAAATATCCCGCAGGCTGTAGATAGATTGCCCAGAAGTATAGCGCCAGAAAGACTATTGGATCAAGACCGGCGCGCCGGAGCTCCCGGACTGCCGCCGCTAGCGCGCGACCGCCAGCTCGATCCTGCCTACTTTGGGCGGAGTGCCGTCCGCCGGCTCCCCCATCGGCCGGATGGTGACCACGAGACTTTCGGAGGCCGATCCCTCGACCGCAGCGCGCGGAATCTCAAAGCTGGAAAAACCTGATCGGGTGGGATTGGCGCCATAAAAATTGATGGTTCCGAGCTTCGGCTCCGAGCCGTGGTCACCGGTGCCCAGGTAGAGCGAGTACACGACGCCCGGCTGCTCGTCGGCGTGCAGGTCATGGAGCAACAGGTAGAAGTCGTTCTCCGGCCGGTCCCGCAGCGCGTCGAGATCCTCGGAGAGCGTCAGCGAGACTCGGGTCGCCTCGCCTCTGAGGACGATCTCTTCGGCCGAAGCAAGAACTCTCATGGCGGAGGCCTCCGAGCGCGCTGCGCCCTGGCCGGCGCGGGAGTCAGTTTCAGCACAGGCGCCCGCGAGGACCAGCATTGAGAAAACGCAGCACCGAATCCACCACATCGAATAAACCTAGCACACGCCGCTGGCGGGTAAGGTTCGTGCCGCCGAGGTCATCGGCCGCTGGCGACGCCCAGAACGTTGCCCCGGCGTCAACAGGTCTGCTAGCTTCCATGCTCATGCAACAGTTCCGAGACGGCGGGGTCCTCGTCGTTTGGCTGCTTTTGGGATCGATCCTCCTCGGCGGAGAAATGATCGAGACTCACAGCCACGGCGGACCCGCAAACGAGCGGATCTGCTCGGTTGCGCTGAGCGACGGGCACGATCACGCCGGCACCGCCGGCGACGCGGAATTTTCGATCTCCGGCGAGGTCGAATTCTGCCAGGCCTGCATGGCCGGACAGCGTGAGGGCGTGCTCGACGCCTCCCGCCGGGCCTCGCGCTCGCGACCGGCTCTCGCCCCGGGCGTTCCCGCGACGGACGACTTCGCGGTCTCGAGCCGCGCCGCCCGCCCTTCCGCACCGCGCGGACCGCCGACGGTCTGACTCCGCGGCTCAGCTCACGAGCCGCCCGCGTCCGAAGACCGACCCTTCCCAGCCCGCGGGCACCCGGGATCCCCGCTCCCTGGCCGAATCTCGGCCGGGCCCACCCACCTGCAGTCCATCTTGGAATTCGATCGATGCAGTCCATGTGCGTCTTCCGCAGTTTGACCCCCCGCGCGCTGGTTCGCCCCGCCGGAGCTTTTCCCGCGAGGCCGATCCACGCCCCCAAACGAGCCTTGAGCGCCGCCGGGAGCGTTCTCGGCGGCCATCCTGCGACCGGCGCTCCCGCGCCGTCGACCCACGGGAGGCCGGCATGACCCAGGCGCTAGAAGCCGTGGAGCTGAGCGTCGAGCGTTCCCAGCAGACCGTCTTGAGCAACGTCTCGTTCGGCGTTGCTTCGGGCGAGGTGTACGCCCTTTTGGGCGGCAACGGCGCGGGTAAGTCCACGGCGCTTCTCACCTTCCTGGGCCTTCTCCAGCCGAAGTCTGGCTCCGTTCGGGTTCAGGGGCGCTCGGTGAGCGAGGATTTGACGGCGGCTCGCCGCGTCACCGCTTACCTCCCCGAGGCCGCGACCCTCTACGAGCACCTGAGCGCCCACGAGAACCTCGCCTACTTTCTCTCGCTCGCCGGAGCGGCGGCCAAGAGGGCCGAGGTGGATGAGGCGCTCGAGCGCGTGGGACTCCAGGCGGAGGCCCGAGACAAAAGGCTCGGCTCCTACTCCAAGGGCATGCGCCAAAAGGTAGCGATCGCCCTGGCGCTCCTGCGGGACACGCCCATCCTCCTGCTCGACGAGCCGACCTCAGGGCTCGACCCGATCGCTATCGACGAATTCAACACCCTCGTGCGATCCCTCGCGGACGACGATCGAGCGATCCTGATGGTGACCCACGACGTCTACGGCGCCTGCCAGGTCGCCGATCGCATCGGGCTGCTTCGCAAGGGCGAGCTGGTCGGAGGCTTCGACCGCCCCGCGGACGGGCGGATCGATACGGAGGCGGTGCACGCGGCCTTCGCCGGGAGGGCCGCGGTTTGAGCAAGGTCCTCACGATCGCCGCCGCGGAATGGCGGCTGTGGATGCGCTCGAAATCCGCGCTCGCGGCCCTCCTCGCCGTCGCGCTGATCATCGCCGCGACCAGCGTTTTAACCGCCGTCCGCTTCACCGAGGAGCGCCACGAGCGCGCGCATCAGCAAGAAGTGGCGGAAGAGACGTTCCTGTCGCAGCCGGCTCGCCATCCCCATCGCATGGTCCATTACGGGCACTACGTCTTCCGGACTCCCCCGCCCCTCGCCATCATCGACCCGGGCGTCGACACGGTGACGGGACAGTCGATCTTCCTCGAGGGCCACCGCCAGAATACGGCGATGTTCGCGGACACGCGGGCCAGCGCCAGCGTCGGAGGATTCCAGACCCTGTCGCCGGCCCTGGTCTACCAGATCTTGATTCCGCTTCTCTTGATCGCGCTCGGACACGGCGTCTTCGTGAGAGAGCGCGAGGCGAGAACGCTCGCGCCGCTCCTGGCCCAGGGCGTCTCGGGCGTCAGGCTCTACGCGGGCAAGGCTCTGGCCCTCGCGGGCCTGAGCGGCGCCCTGCTGACGCCGATGCTGATCATGTCGCTTTTGGGGATGGCCTCGGGCGAAGCCGTCGGCGTCTCCCTGGCGGTGGTCGCCGCCTACGGCGCCTATCTGCTGGTGTGGTCGACGCTGACCGTTCTGGTGTCCGCCGCCGTGGGGACCCGCGGGGTCGCCCTCGGAGTTTTGGTCTTCATCTGGCTCGCCTGGTCGCTCGTCATGCCGCGCCTCGCCGTGGCCTCCGCCAGCGCCGCCGCGCCTTCACCCGGCAAGCTCGAGACGGACTACCGGCTACTCGCCGACCTCCGCGAGCTGGGTGACGGGCACAACGCGGCCGACCCCGCCTTCGACGCTTTGAAGGCGAATCTCCTGGCCGAATACGACGTGGATACCGTCGAAGAGCTGCCCATCAACTTCAGGGGCGCCGTCGCCTTCGCTTCTGAGGCGGACCTCACCCGGGTCATGAACGAGTACGCGGAGCGGCGCATGGCGCTCGAGGTTCGCCAGTCCAGCCACGCGAACGGCTTCGGCTGGCTCTCGCCGGTTCTCGCCGTGGCGGCGGCTTCGCGTCACCTGGCGGGCGTCGACCTCGAGACCCACCACCGATTCCTGCGGGAGGCGGAGACGATCCGCTTCGACTTTGTTCAAGGACTCAACAAGAGCCACGTCGAAGAGCTCTCTTACCTCGACGACATCAACCGGAACCAGGGTGCCGAGGCTTCTCGCCGGGCTCGTATTTCGCCGGAAAACTGGTCGGTTCTCGATGAGTTTCGGTTCAGGCCGGCCTCCCCCGAGGAGCGCTTTGGCGCGGCGGCAGCGCCGCTCTCCATGCTCGCGGCGTGGCTCGGGGCGCTGGTGGCGGCCGGGGTCTTTACCAGCGGGAGGCTCAAGCCATGAGCGGGCTCGGACGCGAGCTGTGGTTCCTGGGGCGCGACCGGGCGGCGAAGGTCTGGCTGCTCATCGGCTTTGCCGCCGCGAGCCTCGCCGTGGTCTTCGGCCTCGCGGAAATCGCCGCGCAGCGCGACACCCTCGAGCGTCTCAAGGCAGCGGACGAGATCGAGCGCACCGTCACCACCGAGGCGCATCGCGATTCCTGGGGCAGCGCGGCCTACTACACCTTCCACCTCACCTACGATCCGCCGCAGGACTTCGCGTTCGCGGCCCTCGGGCAGCGCGACGCCTCGCCGTGGAAGCACCGCATTCGGATGCTGGCGCTCGAGGGGCAGATCCACGAGACCGACGCAGCCAACCCCGATTTCGCCTTGATCGGTCGGTTCGACTTCGCCTTCGTCGCCGCCATGATCGCGCCTCTCCTGCTCATCATGCTGCTGCACGACCTGAGGTCCGGGGAGCGGGCGAGCGGGCGCTACGACCTGCTCAGCGCGACCGCGGCCAACGCCCGGATGCTTTGGTTATCAAGAGCGGCCTGGCGCGTGGGCGCGCTCGCCTTCGCGCTCCTCATTCCGCTCTGGATCGCCGGCGCCGCGAGCGGCGCCGCCGCCGCGAAGCTCCTCGGCGCCAGCCTGGCGCTGCTCGCCCATCTCCTCTTCTGGTGGGCGGTCATCGCCTGGATCAACACCCGGACCTGGACCTCCACCGTCAATTTGACGGCGCTCATCGGCCTGTGGCTCGCCTTCGCCGTCGTGGTGCCGGCGGCGATCCGGGCCGGCGTCGACGCGGCGGTCGAGATTCCGGACGGCGGCGACATCATGCTCACCCAGCGCGAGGCCGTGAACGACGCCTGGGATCTTCCCCACGAGGCGACCATGGAGCCCTTTGTCGAGCGTCATCCGGAGATGGGACCTTACGCCGCCATCGAGGGCACCTTCGAATGGAAGTGGTACTACGCGTTTCAGCAGGTGGGCGACCAGGTCGCTGAACCGCTGTCGATCGCCTATCGCAAGGGCCGGTCGCGCCGCGATGCCGTCGCCGGCCTCTTCGCCTGGCTCTCGCCGCCGGCCAAGCTGGAGCGGGCGCTTCAGCGCATGGCCGGCACGGACGCCGCCGCCGCGCTGCAGTACGAGGAGGAGGTGCGCGCCTACCACGCGAAACTCCGCGCCTACTACTACCCTCCCATGTTCAAGGGCGAGCCGGTCACGGATGCGGCGCTGGCGGAGCGCCCGAACTTCGAGTGACGAAACGAGCGCCGTAAGACCGAGCGCCTCCTTAAGAACAACCGCAGATTCTCCGCAGAGTCCCGTTCGTCACCGGCTCGCCTGAAGGAGCCGGATCTCGGGCGGCGAGGGCTCCGTTCCCAACACCTATTCGGCCCGCAGATCTCCCTACGGGTCGATTGCACATTTGACCGAGACATCAAAGGAATCATCGAATGACGCGCATACAAAAGATGCTGGGCTGGGCCCTCGTGACGGCGAGTACGCTCGCGATCGCGAGCGCACCGGCGCTGGCCCAAGAGGCCGAGGAAGAGGACACGGATACCGAGATCGTCGAGGACGCGATCACCGTCGTCGGCGAGCGGAAGGCCTACCGGGGCAATTTTGAGGAGATCGACATCCCCGCGGCGGACCAAACGATCGGCGAAGAGCTGCTGGTCGAGGTCGGCGCGCTGAACCTCAACGACGCCCTCGATCTCTCCGCTTCGGTCGCCCGGCAGAACAACTTCGGCGGCCTCTGGAACGCCTTTTCCGTTCGCGGCTTTTCGGGCGACATCAACCTGCCGAGCGGTTTTCTCGTCAACGGCTTCAACGCGGGTCGCGGCTTCGGCGGACCGCGAGATCTGGTCGGCATCGAGTCCGTGGAGGTGCTCAAGGGGCCGCGCTCCGCGCTCTATGGCCGAGGTGAGCCCGGCGGCACGGTGAACCTGGTGACCAAGCGCCCGCAGTTCTCCGAGGGCGGATACCTCAAGGGCACCGTCGGCAGCTGGGACCAATACCGACTCGAGGGCGACTTCCAGACCGTCCTCGGCGCGGACGGCGGGGTGGCACTGCGCCTCGTGGGCTTCTACGAGGATGCGGAGAGCTTCCGGGAATCGGTCGAGACGGAAAAGATCGGTTTCTTTCCGTCGCTCACCTGGATTCTGAGCGACAACACCAGCGCGACCTACGAGCTCGAGTATTCCAAGCAGGACATCCCGTTCGATCGCGGGGTCATCTTCTCGGAGGAGTTTGGCTTCTCGCCTCGGGATACCTTCGTGGGCGAGCCGGGCGACGGACCGATCGAAACGGAGGTCGTTGGACACCAGTTTGAGCTGCTGCACAGCTTCGACGGGAATTGGAGTCTCCTGGCGGGCGTCGGCTATCGCGAAACCTCTCTTGAGGGGAACGCTTCGGAAACGAATTTCGCGGGTCGCCAAACCTACTTCCTCGACGGGCAGACGATCTCCCGCTTCTTCCGCTTCCGCGATTTCGAGTCCGACTACACGGTGCTGCGGGCCGAGCTTTCTGGCGAGTTCGAGACCGGCTCCGTGCGCCACAGCCTGATCGTGGGCGCGGACTACGACGAGTTCGACAACAGCCTGCTCATCCTGCGCTTTCGCCCGCCCTTCTTTGGTGCCGGCACCGAGCTCAGCGACCTGGATCCCGCCCAGTACCTGATCCTCGACGCCTTCAACCCGGTCTACGGCCTCTTCCCGATTCCGACGCCGGGTCCGAATACCGACCGCAACGAGGTGCTGACTGGCACAGGCTTCTACTTCCAGGACCAGATCTCGATCACCGACAAATTCCAAATTCGAATCGGCGCTCGCTACGACGACTTCGAGCAGGATCTCACCAACCTGCGCGCCAATCCGGCCAGCACCGTGACGACGTCCGATGATCGGGTGTCTCCGCAGTTCGGAGCGATCTACCGCGTGCACGACGGCGTCACGGTCTACGCGTCCTACGGCGAGGGCTTTCGCCAGCAGACGGGGTCCGACTTCCAGGGCAACCAATTCGAGCCCAACCTCACCGAATCCACGGAGCTGGGCGTCAAGCTGGACGTGGGCCAATTCACCGACGCGGCGAACGGCTCCGTCACCGTGACGCTCTTCGAGGTCGAGCAAAGCAACTTCCTCGTCAACGACGATCGGCCTGAAGCCGTGGCCGCGGGCTTCTTCTCCTTCCCGGCGGGTACCGCCGAGAGCACCGGCCTCGAGCTGGACGCCAACCTGGCCTTCGGCAACGACTTCAACCTGTGGTTCTCTTACGCCTACACGGACGCCGTTTTCACCAACAGCAACCCGGACGTCGACGGTTTTGGCGGCCTGATCGAGGTCGGAGACCCGCTGATCAACACGCCCGAACACCAGGTCAACCTGCAGGTCAGCAAGGGCCTCACGATCGCCTCCAAGCCGGCTCGGCTGGGTGGCGGCCTGCTCTTCACGGACGAGCGGAACGGCTGGGTCGCGTTTGACTTCACCCTGCCGAGCTACACCTCCGTTCGGCTGTTCGGCGAGATCGAACCCGTCGAGGGGATCAACCTCCGCCTGGACGTTGACAACCTTTTCGACGAGACGTTCTACACCAACTCCTTCTCGGACGTTTGGGTCGAGCCCGGCGCGCCGCGCAGGTTCCGCTTCTCGGCGTCGTACCGGTTCTAGCGAGCCGAAGCTCGTCTGATCTCCCCCGTCCCCCCGGCGGCCTCAGCGAGGCCGGGCTCACCTTTGAGGCCGCCGCCCATTTTGCCACACCAAGGCGACTGACCTTGAGCGTGACCGGGCTTTTGAGCGAAAGCCCCGCGATCACCGAGGAGCGGAAAGGGCCGAAAGTCGGCGCGCCGGAGAAGGCCATTGAGGGGTTTTTGCGCGGCGCGGGCGTCGCGTTTGAGGCGCTCGAGATCCGCGACGATAAGAAGGGGCAAGTCTATTTCGCGCAGATCACCAAACCCGGTCGCGCGGCGACGGTGATCGTGGGCGAGGTGTTGGAGCGGGTCGTGCGCGGCTTCCCCTGGCCCAAATCGATGCGCTGGGGCAGCGGCGCCCTGCGATGGGTGCGCCCGCTGCAATCGATCTTGTGTCTTCTGGATGGGCAGATCGTGCCCTGTCAGATCGAGCAATTCGAGGCGGGCGCCGAGACAGGAGGGCATCGCTTCATGGCTCCGGCGCGGTTTTCGGTCACAGACTTCGCGGATTACGAGGCAAAGCTCGCGCGCGCCCATGTCATTTTGCGGCCCGCTGAGCGTGAAAAGTTGATCTTGGAGGATGCAAGAGCCCAGGCCCGGGCCGCCGGTCTTGAGCTGGTGGAAGACGCCGGGCTTTTGGCCGAGGTTGCGGGCCTTGTGGAATGGCCGGTGGTGCTCATGGGCGATATCGGCGAAGCGTTTCTGACGCTGCCTTCCGAGGTGCTGCGCACATCTATGAAGGAGCATCAGAAGTTTTTCTCGGTGCGCGATCCGGCAACGGGGCGCATTGAAAAGTTCATCACCGTGGCAAATCGGGAAACCGCCGATGGCGGAGCGACGATCCTCGCGGGCAATCAAAAGGTCTTGGCTGCGCGGCTTTCAGACGCGAAGTTCTTTTGGGAGAACGATCTGCGCGTTGCGCGGGCGGGCATGGGGGCCTGGCAAGAGGCGCTCGAAAACGTGACCTTCCACGCGAAACTTGGGACACAAGCCTCGCGTGTTGCGCGCATCGCTGCCCTCGCGCGCGACCTCGCGCCGCGTGTCGGCGCGGATGCA
>JBCCLG010000178.1:0-8628 GCA_039027015.1 Acidobacteriota bacterium
CCCGGGCGAACGGGGTGTAGTTCTCGAGGCTGAATCTCCCGAGCTGGGTCGCGTAGATGAACTTGACCCACAAAAAAAGCGAGAGAATGTGGAAGAAGACCGAAATAAGAACCGCCCAGCCGAGGCTCTCGAAGCGGCGCAGCAGGGGAATCGCCGGCACCGCGAGGAAGAGCACGCCGGTGAGAATGAGCGGAAAGTGGGTGTCGGTCACGCGCACGCTCGACAGCGCCCGGGAGGGAATATCGGTGCGGGTGACCACGAAATAGTGGGTCTCTTTCTCCACTAGCCGCGTGACCGACGGACTCTCGCTCAGCCGCACCAAGCGCTCGGATGCTCGGGTCAGGAATTGGTTGTAGAAGGGCGAGAGAAACAGCCAGACGGCGGCCACCGGCACGATCCACAGCAGCAGGTTACGCACGAAGCGGTTGCTCCACGCGCGGCGATCGAGACTGCCTTTCATTCAGGGGGCCGCCATTCAGTCAGCCGCCGCGACCTGCGCCTGCTTGCGCGGCGCCGCGAAGCGGTTGGCCCAGAAAATCCACAGCAGAACGCCCGAGAGAATCACGATCGTCTGCCACACCACGGTATGGGAGCTATCGAAGAACTCGGGGAAGTAGGCGCCGGTGAGGAAAAGGGCGACCACCCGAATCAGGTTGACCGCCTGAATCGCCAGGATGCCGATCACCAGGCCCACGGCCCGGGCCTTCCAGGGCGCCGGGAAGGAGATCACGGCGGCGAGGAAGATGATCATGGTTTCGACGCCGTTGCAGCCGTTCTTGATGTTGACCGCAAACCGCTCGTTGCGGATTCGCGTGCCGTCCATCGTGATGCCCTGGCCGATCACGTTGAGGGCCACGCCGCTGGCCTTGGCCACTCCGGCGGTGAACGGCACGATGGCGTTGTCGTTCACGGGCTGTAGGGAAATCAGGGTGAAGCCGCCCGCGAGAATGGCGATAAACAGGCTGACGAAGATCAGCTCCTGGCGGTTGCGGCTCCAAAAGGTCCCGGCGGCGGCGGCGTCCGCCTCGGAGCCGGAAGGGGTCTGCGCGGAGCTGCTGCGGGTCTTGTCGGCTTTCGGCATGTTGACGATAGGGAAAGCGGAGAGGCAGGGAAGGGGGGATGCGGGTGGGCCAAGGCCCGCCGCGACGGGCGGGATCGCGAGCTGCGGATTGTACCGCGCGCGGCCCGCCAGTGTCCTCTTTCGCTGGCCCGACGACTCGGATACCTCCGAAACCTAGGGCCCTCGCGGGCTTCTCCGAGGCCGGCGACGGGGCCTTCGACGGGGCCGTTGACAGCGCTGAAGCGTGAACGTACGATCCGCCCACGCCCCCCACACGAATCCTCCGGCCGATGAAGAAAAGCGATCCCCAACGCTTCCAGCTCAAGCGCCAGGTGCTCGAGGCAGACGCCATGCGGCGCATCGTGCGGCGCATGGCGGTGGAGATTCTGGAGCGTCAGCCTCGACTCGAGGAGCTGACTCTGGTTGGGATCCGCACTCGCGGGCTTCCCTTGGCCCATCGCCTGGCCGCTGAAATCCACAAGATCGAGGGCTTCGAGGTGCCGATCGGCGCCCTCGACATCACGTTCTATCGCGACGATCTCTCGATGATCGGTCCGCAGCCCGAAGTCAAGGGTTCCGAGCTCGACGGGCCGATCGACGGCCGGGTGATCGTGCTGTGCGACGACGTGCTCTACACCGGACGCACGGTGCGCGCCGCCCTCGACGAGCTCAAAGACTACGGCCGCCCGCGGGCGGTGCGCCTCGCTGTTCTCGTCGACCGCGGGCACCGCGAGCTGCCGATCGAGGCCGACGTGGTGGGCAGGAGCCTGCAGACGACCCGCTCCGAGGTGGTGGAGGTGGGGTTTTCCGACGTCGACGGCAGCGATTTTGTGCACCTTCTCGAGCGGACGGATCGGGGCATGCCCTCGGAGGACTCCTGACCGACCGCCAGCATCCGCCGCCGAGAGACTCCGTTCTCCTCCCCCCTGAAACGCCTTCCGCATCGATTCCTCCCTGACCCGCGTGCCGCGAGCCATCGCCGGCGCCCACTGCAAAAAGACCGTTCCGAGGTAGAAGGGTGAGCCCAGATCGCATCAACGTCACCTGGACGCGCAAAGACCTGCTCGGAATTCGCGAGCTGGACGCCTCCGAGATCGAGGTCCTTCTCGACACCGCCGAGTCCTTCGCCGAGGTCGCCAGCCGGCCGATCAAGAAAGTGCCGACCCTGCGCGGGCGCACGGTGCTCAACCTCTTCTTCGAGCCCTCCACTCGGACCCGCTCGAGCTTCGAGCTGGCGGAGAAGCGCCTGTCGGCCGATTCCCTCAATTTCTCGGGCTCGGGCTCGGCGCTCTCCAAGGGTGAGACGCTGATCGATACGGCCCTCAACCTCGAGGCCATGAGCCCCGATCTGGTGGTGGTCAGGCATCAGCATCCTGGGGTTCCTCACCTCCTCGCCAAGCGACTCGACTCCGGCATCATCAACGCCGGGGACGGCGCCCACGAGCACCCTTCCCAGGCTCTGCTCGACGCCTTTACGATCCGCCGCCACTTCGGCCGTCTCGAAGGTTTACGGGTCGCGATCGTCGGCGATATCGACCACTCGCGGGTGGTGCGATCCAATATTTACCTGCTGAACAAAATGGGCGCCGACGTGGTGGTAGCCGGGCCGAGGACGGTGATGCCTCCGGGCCTCGAGCGCATGGGAGTCACGGTGGCTTACGACCTCGATTCGGCCCTCGAGGAAGCCGACGTGGTGATGATGCTGCGCGTTCAGCTCGAGCGTCATCAGCGTTCGCTCTTTCCTTCCGTACGCGAGTATTTTCGCGACTTCGGCCTCACCAAAGAGCGGCTGAAGCGGGCCAAGCCCGAGGCGATCGTGATGCATCCGGGGCCGATGAACCGCGGGGTTGAGATCGACTCCGAGGTGGCCGACGGGGAGCGTTCCGTGATCCTCGAGCAGGTGTCCAACGGCGTGGCGGTCCGCATGGCGATTCTTTTTCTTCTGATGCAGGCCCGCGGGGAGGCGGCGGCATGAGCGAACCCTCTCGATTTCCATCCCAGGCTCAGACCTGGATTCGGGGTGGCCGCGTCGTCGACCCCAGCCAGAGCCTCGCCGCCGCCGAATGCGATCTGCTGATCGAGGGCGGGCGGATCGCGGCCCTGGGAGCGGAAGCCGCCTCCCGGGCCGTTCCCGACGCCGAGGTCTTCGAGGCGCAGGGGCTGGTTTTGACCCCGGGCCTGATCGAGGGCCGCGCCCACCTCGGCGAGCCCGGTCACGAGGAGCGAGAGACCCTCGAGAGCGGCCTGCGCGCGGCGGCGCAGGGCGGCTTCACCGCCGTGGTCGGCCTGCCGGATACCTCCCCGGCCAACGACACCCGCGCGGTCACCGAGATGCTGGTGCGCCGCGCCGCGCTGCGCGGCGCGGCGCGCCTCTATCCGATGGCCGCGGTCACCCGCGGCCTGGCCGGCGAGGAGCTGGCGGAGATGGGCGAGCTGGCAGCCGCGGGAGCCGTGGCGGTCGGCGACGCCGATCGCACCCTCAAGAGCTCGATTCTGCGCCGCGCGCTGCTCTATGCCCAGCACTCGGGGCTGCCGGTGGTGCATCGCGCTTCGGATCACGACCTGGACGACGGCGGCGTGATGCACGAGGGCGAATGGTCGACCCGTCTCGGCCTGCCGGGATGCCCGGCGGTTTCCGAAGAAAGCGTGGTGGCGCGCGATCTCCTGCTCGCCGAGGAGACCGGCGGCCGCTACCACTTAGCGCCCGTGACCACCGCAGGGTCCGTCGAGCGGGTGCGCCAGGCCAAGGCTCGGGGGCTGCGGGTGAGCTGCGAGACCACGCCTCATCATCTTCTGCTGACCGACGAAGCGGTGGCGACTTCGGGCTTTGATCCCTCGACCCGGGTCGATCCGCCGCTGCGCACGGCGGCGGACGCCGAGGCCCTGCGAGCGGCTCTCGCCGACGGAACGATCGACCTGGTGACCAGCGACCACCGGCCGCACCACGCGGATCACAAGACCGAGGTTCAGTTCAGCGTTTCGCCGCCGGGAGTGGTCGGGCTCGAGACCACCGTCGGCGTGTGTCTCGACCGGCTGGTCCACGCCGGGGTGGTCGATCTCGCGCGCCTGGTCGAGCTGATGAGCTGCGCGCCGGCCCGCCTTTTTGGCCTGCCGGGCGGCACCCTCGCCGTCGGCGCGCCTGCCGACATCACCGCCCTCGACCTCGAGCGGCGCTGGACGGTGGAGCCCGAGCGCTTCTACTCCCGCGGGCGCTCTACGCCCTTCGCTGGCGAGGAGCTGCGCGGCGGCGCGGTCTGCGTGTGGGTGGGCGGCCGGAGGATCGGGTCCACGGCGACGACGGAGGCGGCGGGCCGTGGCTAGCCAGACGCCGGCCGGCCCCGCTCCGCTCGCGCTGCTGGCCGCCGCCGAAAGAGCGGCTGACACCGGCGCGGAGATCCTGCGCGAGTACTTTCGCTCCCGAGACCTGCGGCCGGAGGAGAAGACCCGGGGCGATTTCGTCACGCGCGCCGATAAAGAGAGCGAGCGGGCGATCGTCGAGAGCGTGCTCGGAGAGTTCCCGGATCACGAGATTTTGGCCGAGGAGGGCGGTCTCCGGGAGAGCGCGGCGCCCGACGCCCGCGGCGAGCCCTATCGCTGGATCATCGACCCGCTCGACGGCACGGCCAACTTCATGCAGGGTCTGCCGATGTTCTGCATCTCGATCGCCTGCCGCAGGGGCGATGAGACCCTGGCGGCGATCGTTCTCGAGCCGCTGCGCGACGAGCGCTTTACCGCGGCGCGCGGGCACGGTGCCTTCTGGAACGGTCGCGCCATGCGGACCTCCGAGCGTCCTGGAGCCGCCGGCTCTTTCCTGGCCACGGGCTATCCCTTTCGGGTCAAAAGCTCCCTGGACATCTATCTCGAGATCTTCCGAGCCCTGCTGCTCGAGGCGCGGGGCATCAGGCGCTGCGGCGCCGCAGCGCTCGATCTCGCCTACACCGCCGCCGGGGTGTACGACGGCTTTTTTGTGTTCCGGCTCTCTCCGTGGGATATCGCGGCCGGGGTGCTGCTGGTGCGCGAGGCCGGCGGCGTCTCTACCGATCTCGACGGCGGCGGCGGCTCTCTCAAGAGCGGGAACGTGCTGGCGGGGGGCGCCGGCGTGCACCGTGATTTACTCTCCACCGTCGCGCGCTTTGCCGGCGAAGGCGCCCTCGACCGCCACAGCCCCCGCGGCTAGCGGCCCGCGACTGGAGCCCGCCGAACTCCTGCCCGCGCCCTGGCCCGATGCCGCCGCCGGGCCGCTAAGTCCACTGCTTCGAGTGCTTTCGAGCGCGACGCCGCGCTTGGTGTAAAGTATCGCCCCCGGGCGGCAACCCCCGATGCAGCCGCCCCGCGCGCCCCACCTCGAAGGAGCGAGCGCGCCTGCGGAAACGCCGCCGCAGCAGCCGAGAACCTCGTTGAGTCATCATGTCTGAGTCCAAGCTAGCCAGCTCGAAGGGCGAGCGTCCGAAAAAAGACCCGGACGCCACGCACCTCGAGATTCAATATCACCCCAGCGATATTCGCAAAGGGGTGCGCTATCTCTTTCTCAGCCGTCGGCAGTTTCTCTGGTGCGTGGGCGGAGTGACCGCCTACGTGCTCTTCATGGTGAACGCCGTGCGCATCGGCCCCGGCATCATTCGCGACGAGCTGGCGCGCCGCCACTACCGCGTGGAGATGGTGGAGCGCGCCCGCCAGGGCGAGGAGCTGACCCGGCTGGTCGGCGAGCTCGAGGAGCTGCACGCCAACTCGGACGCCGTGCGCATCGACATGGCCAAGATCTACCTGGCCTACGGCTTTACCGACGATGAGTCCCAGGGGCAGGGCGGCTATCCCTACGAGGCGGAGACGAGCCAGGCGATGCCGGAGTCGAAGTTCGCCGAGAAAATCCGCCGAGGAAACGGGTATCAAGCGCGCATCGCGGAGCAAATGGCGGTTCTCGATACCTTTCTCGAGGAAGTGCAGGCCTTCGAGAGCGAGCATCAGGATCAGGTTCTGACCACGCCCTCGATCACGCCGGTGCGCTCGCAGGATTTCGTGCTCACCAGCCCGTTTGGCATGCGCGACAGCCCTTTTACCAAGCAGCCAGACTTCCACGCCGGAATCGACCTGGCGGCGTCGACCGGCACTCCCATCTACTCGCCGGCCGACGGCATTGTGGCCTTCGCCGGTCGCTACCCGCTCAAGCAGAGCGTCGGCTGGTGGCGCTACGGCAAGCTGGTGGTCATCCACCACGGCGAGCGCTTCACCACGCTCTACGGCCACTGCGACGAGGTCAAGGTGCGGGGCGGGCAGAAGGTGAGGCAGGGCGATGTGATCGCCACCGTGGGCGACACCGGCTGGAGCACCAACCCCCATCTTCATTACGAGGTCCGCCGCACCAACGCCGAGGGCGAGAGCCAGCCCGTGGACCCGAGGATTTACATGCTCAACCATGAGTGGCGCAAGCCCGAGCTGCTGCTGGTGCGCGCCCGAAACGCTCCGAGCGCTTCGGACTACGAGCCCCTGCCGCGCAGAATGCGTCGCCGGTGATCTCGCTCGCTCGGCGTGCGGCAGACGGGCCGCACCGAACCGGGTATGCTTGCCGCCGCTCGAGCAAACCCAGAGCCTCCGGCTCTAACCCGCGCTTCCGATGGCCAGACGGCCGCCGCCGCTGAAGGAGGACCATGAGTAAAGCGGAAGGCTCTCCCACCATGATCATCCCCAACGGCACGGAGATCCAGATCGACGTGCACGGCCAGCTCTCGGTGCGCACGCCGGGAAATCTGGTGATCCAAAACTCCGGGCATTACGGCGAGATCGAGTCCGTTCACGGGTCGATCCGCATCGAGTCCGGAGCCGAGGTCGAGGCGGTTTCGGTGCGCTGCGCGGAGACCTGCTACGTGCAGGGCAGCCTGACCTCCTGGAAGGTGAAGGCGAAGTCGATCAATCTCGAAGAAAAAGCCCAGGCCCGGGTGGTGCTGCAGGAGACGGACACCATCGAGATCGGCCGGCAGGCGAGCCTGGTGGGGAATTTCTCCTCCGAGAAAGAGCTCTTTCTGCTCTTCTCGCGCTTCGCCCAGCAGCTGCGCTCGCTGCCTTTCTACTTCGATCGTGGCCAGTCGGGAGAGGCCCCCGAAGCCCAGCTGACGGTCGGCGAAACCGTCGCTGGCGAGGCCGTGCCGCCCCTGCCTGGAAGCTCGCCGCTGCCCCAGGCTCCGCCCCCGGGCGCCAGCCAGATCGACGTTCCCTCGCTGTCAAACCGCGTGCTCGAGGTGGGCGACAAGCTGCCCGATTCGCTCTTTTTTTCTCTCGTCCTGCTCGAGCGCGAGGCGCGCAACGAGTCCTACGGCAGCACCTCCGTGCGGGTGATCGAAGAGTTGGTCAAGCTGCTGCGCTCGCGGGACCTCGAGGCCCTGCGCCACACGCACCAGACGCTCTTCGCGCGGGTGGTCGAGCCGGGGGACGACCTGCGCCGCGCCCACGAGCTTATCCACTCCTTTTTCGTCGAAGCCGAGGCTGAAGCGGCCGCGGAGAGGTGAGCGGACGCTGAGGCGAAGGCGCGGCGGCCCCGTTCCGCGCGCGCCCGAGAATCCAGGCTCCGGGGCCGTCGACCATGGCAAAACGCAAGAAGCCAAGAAAGGCCGGATCTTCTAGGGCGAGCGGCTCCGCCGCGAAGGCCGCCCAGGGCCAGCAGGCCGAGGCCGGCGCGAAGGTCGCCTCTCGCTTCGCCAGCGGCGGGGTTTGGGACCCGACCCTGGCGGGCCTATGGCTTCTGCTACTCATGCCGCCGCTGATTTTCGTGCCGGGCCTGACCGATAATTTCAGGCTCCCGAAGCTTCTGCTCACCGAGCTTCTCGGCCTCGTCTCCCTGCTCTTCCTGGCGCTTCGCCTCTGGCGCACGCCGAGGATCGACTGGAGGGCGCTCGTCCGCCGGCCGGCGGTCGCCGCCGTGGCGCCGCTGGTGGCGGTGACCTCTCTGTCGTGGTGGCTGGGCGATCATCTCGAGATCACCCGACGGGCGCTGCCCTCGCTGTGGATCGGCGCGGCCTGTCTGGTGGGCTGGAGCCTGGCCCTCGGCGAGGACGAGCGGCGCCGCCTGCTGCGCCTTCTCATGTGGCCGGCGGCCCTTCTCGCTCTGCTGGCGGTTCTGCAGTTCCACGGGCTTTTCGATCCGTTTCGCTTTCAGAGCAAGGTGACCGATCGCATCCGCCTGACCTCCCTCGCCGGCGGCGCCTTCGATCTCTCCGGTTATCTGGTGCTGCCGATTCTGATTGCCCAGGCCTCGTGGCAGCGCGCCTCGGCCCGCGGCCGCGTGGCCCTCGGGGCGTTTTTGCTCATCGCCTGCTGGGCCTCGGTGGCCTCGCGCACGGTGACGGCGCTGGTGGCGCTGGTGGTCGGGAGCCTGCTTCTGTGGCGTCGGCGCCTGCCGCGCCGGCGCTTGGCGGCCGCCCTGGCCGCGGGCGCCGCTGTGATTCTGGCGCTGGCGGTCTTCGGCCCGCTCAAGGGACGCGCCGAGAGCCTGACCGAGAGCCTGCGCCAGGGCGAGGTCAACCGGCTTCTCACCGGTCGGCTCGACGCGTGGCGCGGCGCGATGTGGATGCTCGGCG
>JBCCLG010000179.1:0-8556 GCA_039027015.1 Acidobacteriota bacterium
AGAGAATTGGGATCGCATCGCCGGCGTGATCGGCCGGGTGCTCCAGGCCGAGCCCGGGAGCTGAGCGATGGTGCGCGATTCATGGAACGTTCTGGTCTCCCGAGTGCGCGGGTTCCTGAGGCGCGAGGCGATGGACCGCGAATTTCTCGAGGAGCTGGAGTCTCACCTGGCGATGGCCGAGGAGGAGAAGGTGCGCCAGGGCTTCACGCGGCGGGAAGCCCGAAGGCGCGCCCGAATCGAGCTCGGCGGCCTCGCCCAGCTGCGCGAAGCCGGGCGGGAGGCCCGCGGCCTGCCGCCCCTCGAGACCTTTTGGCTCGATTTGAAGCTGGGTTTTCGCATGCTCAAGAAATCCTGGGGCCTGACCCTGGTCGGCGGCCTGGCCATGACCCTGGCGATCACCGTGGGGGTCGTTCTTTTCTGGCTGCTCGAGATGCTCTTCGACCCGAGCCTGAACCTCGAGGAAGGCCGGCGGGTGATCGCCATCCAAACCTGGGACGAGCGGGGCGGCAGGCGCGTGGACTCCTCGGCGGAGGACGTGCGGCGCTGGAGTGAGCGGCTGCGCTCGGTTGAGGACTTCGGCGCCTTCGAAACCCGCAAACAGCATCTTGTGACCGCGAACGGCTGGGCCGCCGAGGTGGCCGTGGCCGAGATGACCGCCTCGGGCTTCGCACTGGCGCGCGTCGCGCCGCTCCTGGGACGCTCCCTGAGCGCCGCCGACGAGCGGGCGGACGCGCCGCCGGTGCTGGTGATCGGCCACGACGTGTGGCGCACCCGCTTCGCCGGCGATCCCGAGGTCCTCGGCCGCACCGTGAAGCTCGACGACGTCAGCCATACGGTGATCGGCGTCATGCCAGACGGCTTCGCCTTTCCGCTCCATCACGGCTTCTGGACCCCCCTCTCGATCGATCGTCTGGAGTCGCCGCTCGCGGACGCCGAAATCGGCGGCGGCCTCTTCGCTCGGCTCACCGCCGGCGCGAGCGCGAAGAGCGCCGAAGAAGAGCTCCTCTCCCTCGGCCTGCTGGCGCCGGCCGCGGCCGAGTCCGGCAGCGGGCTGCGGCCTCGCCTGGTGTCCTATCCCTTCGCCTTTACCGACGACTTCGCGCCCGGCGAGGTTCTGTTCCTGGTGCGCGTCCTTCTCTTTCTAGCCATGCTGCTCCTGGTGCCGCCGTGCGCCAACATCGCGATCCTGGTTTATGCGCGCACCATCACGCGGCAAAGAGAGCTCGCGGCGCGCTTCGCCCTCGGCGCCCGCAGGTCCCGCCTGGTCGGCCAGATCTTTCTCGAGGTGTGGGTGCTGGCGCTGGTCGCGGCCGGTCTGGCCCTGGTGGCCACGCACTTCATCGCCGGCCTGCTCGAGCGCCGCGTGGCCGAGACGGCGAGCGAGCCGCCGCCCTTCTGGTACGACTTCTCACTCTCCCCGGGCACGGTGGTCTTTGCGGCGCTTCTCGCGCTGATCGCCGCGGGTCTCGCCTCGATCGTCCCGGCGCTCAAGGCCACCGGCAGCAAGATGCAGGGATCGCTGCGCTCCCTGGGCGGAGGAGCAGGCCTGCAGCTCGGCCCGACCTGGACCTTTCTGGTGATCGCCCAGGTCGCCCTGACCCTGGCGGCGCTGCCGTCGGCGGTGGAGATGGCCTGGGGCACCGTGCGAGAAAGCGTTCTCGGGCCCGGCTTTGCGGCCGAGCAGTACCTGACCGCGCGGCTCGATCTCCGATCCGAAGAGGCGGCGGGCGACGGAGCGGACCGGGAGCAGCGATTCGCTCTGCTCGAGAACGAAGTCCGAAGACGGCTCGAGGAGGAGCCCGAGGTCCTCGCGGTGGCGGCCTCGACGTCGGTGCCGGGTAGGGGGCCGTGGTCGAGAATCGAGGTCGAAGGGGTGGAGCTGGTCTCCGAAACGATTCTCGAAAGTCGCGACATCGTGCAGTCGAACGCCATCGACCCCTCGTTCTTCGAGGTCTACGACGCGGCGATCCTGGTCGGCCGGGGGCTGGAGCGCGGCGACGAGGCGTCCGCCAGCAGGCCGCTGGTGGTCTCCCAAACCTTCGTAGATCTCCTGCTCGGCGAAACCAACCCGCTGGGCCGCCGGCTGCGCTACACCCACGCGATCGACGGCGAGCCGCTGGATCCGGCGAAGATGCAAACATGGTTTGAGATCGTGGGCGTGGTGGAAGACTTCCCGGCCCACGGCGCCAGAGGCACGATCTACCATCCGCGCACGCCCGGTCTCGGCGGAGAGGTCACCCTGTCCGCGCGGGTCGCCGGGCAGCCGGAGCGGCTGCCCGATCGGCTGCGGGATCTGGTGGCGGCGGTCGAGAACGATCTGCGCCTTTCCGAGGTGCGCACGCTCGACTCGATCTATCGCGACGAGCAGGTCGGCAACAACGTCGGCACTCTGACGCTGGCCGTGGTCACGTTGAGCGTGCTCCTCCTCTCGGCCGCCGGCATTTACGCGCTCATGGCCTTTACCGTGCAGCAGAGGCGCCGGGAGATCGGCATCAGGGCCGCCCTGGGAGCTTCTCCCCAGCGCCTGATGCTGGGCATCTTCCGCCGGTCTCTTCTCAAAATCAGCGTCGGCGCGCTGATCGGCTCGGCGGCGGCGCTCTTTTTCGACCGCCTGCTGCCCATCGAGCAGGTCGGCGGGCAGAGCGTGCCGGGAGTCATTCCGCTGGCCGCCCTCTTCATGGCCCTGGTCGGCCTGGTGGCCACCGCGGGGCCGGCGCGCAGGGGCCTGCGGGTGGATCCGATCGAGGAGCTGCGGGAGGGCTAGCGGCTAACTATAACTAACTACAGGGGCGCCGCCGCGGGCCGAGGACTCAGGGCGAGCGCTCCTGCCGCCGCCAGCGCTCCTCGAGCCAGGGAATCGAGGCGCGCAGCAGCGGGGCGAAGCGCGGCGACTCGAAATGGGTGATGCCGCCCTCGGCCTCCACCAGCTCGGCGTCCTCGCCCCGCGCGCGCAGTCGGCGGATCGCCTCCCGAGCCTGGGCGATGGGGATCAGCTCATCGTCCGGGCTGTGCAGCGCGCGTACGGGCACGCCTCTCACTCCCTCGAGGCGGTCTTCGTCCACGCGTGCCGCGATCGGCAGGGCGGCGCTCCACAGCTCGGGCGCCTCGGCCGCGAAGTGCCAGGTGCCGCTGCCGCCCATGCTGTAGCCCGTGACCACCAGCCGAGAGCGGTCTATCGGATAGGCCTCGGCGGCGGCCTCGACCAGCTCGAGCACGGCGGCCGAAATCTCGGGATCAGACCACGCCCTGCCGTGGCTGTCGGGAGCCAGGATCACCGCCTCGAGATCCTCGAGACCGGGGGCGATCACCGCGTCCATAAAGCTCTTGCCGTAATGCTCGGGAAAGGGCCTCGAGCGGTCGAAGCCGAAGTGCAGGGCCAGCACCAGGGGGAGGCCCTGCGCTTTGCGGACTCTCTTGGGCACGGAGATGCCGAAGCGCAGCGCGAACCCCGAGCTGGTGTTGATCTCGGAGGCGTGGCTGCCGCGCCGCGTCGGAAACGGGTCCGCACCCGCCGCGGCCGAGAGGAGAAGGGCGGCCCCCGCCGCGAGGCTGAGGGGCGTTGTGAGCGTCATCGTCAAGGGAGCTCCAGAGGGTTCTTAGAAAACGGCCATTTCGAATCGCCGCCGCGCGATCCATCGATTTGAGTCCTTGGATTCATCGATCCGAATCGATTCATTTACTTGGAGGGTAGGGGCTGAGCGTACCTGCTCAAACCCCTGATCCGCCTGGCTTTGAGCGTCGATCCAATTTTATGGTTAGCTGGCATGTTTCGTGCTTCAGGAGTGTTTCAGAGATGCCGTCTCAAACGCCCAAGGGCCGCTTTCTTTTTCTGGTTCCCGCGCTGCTGCTGACGATTTTTGTCGCCGGCCTGGCGGGGGTTGGATTCCAGCGCAAGATGGCGGAGTCGCAAACCCTAGGGGTGCAGCTCGCGCCGCGCGGCGAGGGCTTCTGGGTGGCTGAGCTGCTCGACGCCTCCGTCGGGCTCGAGGCGGGAGACGTCATCGTGACGGCGCGCGGCGATCAGCCCACCAGCCTCGGCGATCTCGAAGCACGCCTGCGAGCGGCGGAGTCGGTGCCTCTGCTGGTTCAGCGCGGCGATTCACTGGTTCAGGTCAACTATTCAAGACCGCCTCGAACCTTCGAGCCGATCTATCCGATTCTGGCGACGGTCGGCGTGTTCTATCTGCTGATCGGCCTCTACACCAGCCTCAAAGGACGGCGCGCCGAGCTTTTTGTTCTCTGGAGCCTGGCCTCCGCGGCGTTCTTCCTGCTCAGCCCTCGGGTGCCGCCCTCAGACACCACCGATCTGCTGATCTTCCTGGTCGATCAGGGAGCGCGCACGCTGCTGCCGGCCCTGACCCTGCATCTCTTCCTATTCTTCCCCAAGCCGCTGCTCAGCCGCCGGGCCGCGGCCTTCGCGGTGCCGGGCCTTTACCTGCCGGCGGCTTTTCTGCTCGCCTTTCACGGCGATCAGGCGCTCTTTGGCGGCGCCAAGCTCTTCGGCCCCGCCACCCTTGCCCAGGTGCACACCATCGATCGGCTCGAGCTGCTGGTGCTCCTGGCCTGCGTGCTGGCTTCGGCAGCCGCCCTGGTGCTCCGCCTCAAGGAACCGGGGGAGTGGCAGCAGCGCCGCCAGGTGCTGTGGATCCTCGCCGGCCTGGTGGCGGGTTACGTGCCCTTCCTGATTTTCTACGCCGCGCCCTTTGCGCTCGGCTGGCCCACGCCCCTCGGCACCACCCTCGCCGCGGTGCTGCCGCTGGCCCTGGTGCCCCTGGCCTTCGCGTACGCGATCTTCAAATATAAGCTGCTCGACCTGGGCCTGATCCTGCGCGATGCGGTCTCCTACTCAGCCGCCGCGGTGGTCGGAGTTTTCGGCTTCCAAACCGCCCAGGTGGTGATCGATCAGGGGATCGGCGAGGAGCTGGCCGTGGCGCGCACCATGCTCACCTTCGCCGCCGGCCTGGTGGTCGCGGGCGTTCTCGCGCCGACCAAAAACGCGGTGGCCTCGGGCCTCGAGCGCTGGCAGCATCGGGGTTTGTGGAGCCGTCGCCGCCTGCTGCAGAGTCTCGGCCGCGAGCTGCTGCACGAGCGCGATCTCGACCGCCTGTGCCGCCGCCTGACCGAGCAGCTCTCCGACGCCCTGGTGGTGCGCGCCGAGATGTACATGCTCGGCAAGGATGGAGCGCTGCACCGCACCGAAGGGCCGGCCCGAGCGCTCGCCGCCGGCGCCGAGGACCAGGAGCCGACGCCCGCGGAGGACCTCAGCCTCCTCCAGACCCTCGAGGTCGACGCTTTGGGCCGCGAGACCTGGCGTCGCGACGTCAACTCCATCTCGCCCGTGGGCCTGCCTTCGGGGCAGATCGAGGCGCCCGAGCGTCTGTTCACCGCCGGCTACCGCTACGCCTTCCCGATCCTGGTTCAGCAGCAGCCCGTCGGGCTGATCGTGATGAGCTACAAATACGACGAGCTGCCCCTGGATGGCGAGGACCTCGAGCTGGTGCGCGGGCTGCTCAACCAGGCGGCGCTGGCGATCGAGAACGCTCGGCTCTTCGTGGAGGTGCGGCGTCAGCTGGCCGAGGTCAGCCGCCTCGAGGCCTACAGCCAGGGCATCCTGCACTCCTCTCCCGCCGCCCTCGCGGTGCTCGATCCCGAGGATCGGATCCTGACCGCCAACCCCAGCTTTCTGCAGCTCTTTGGGGTCGACTCCGATTCCGCCGCCGCCGAGCTGGAGGGCCGAAGTCTGGCCGACTATCTGCCGGTCAGCCCGCTGCCGGAAGTTGGGGCCGGGCTGACGGAGGCCAGCTACTGCGAGCCTTCGGGCACCGAGCGCTACCTGCAGCTTTCCCTGGCCAGCTACGACCTTGCGGGCACCAGCGGCCGCCGGGTTCTGGTGGTTCAAGACGTCAGCGAGCGGGTCTCCATGGAGCTGGAGCTGCGCGAGAAGGAGCATATGGCCTCCCTCGGCATGCTCGCGGCGGGGGTCGCCCACGAGGTCAACACGCCCCTCACCGGCATCTCGAGCTACGCCCAGTTCATGCTCGACGATACCGAGGAGTCGGACCCGCGCTTCAAGATCCTCAAAAAGATGGAGCGTCAGACTTTCCGCGCCTCTCAGATCGTCAACAATCTGCTCGATTTCTCGCGCAATCGGCGCGGCGAGATGAGCCGCGTCGACCTGGGCAGCGTGGTCACCGACGCCGTTCAGCTGCTCGAGATGCGGGCCACCAAGAGCGACGCCGCCCTGCACTGCGACGCCCTGGTGGACTCCTCCTCTGGCTGCCTCGAGGTTCTCGGCAACGAGGGTGAGCTGCACCAGGTGGTGACCAATCTGCTGACCAACGCCCTCGACGCCGTGTCGGCCACTCCCGGCGATCGGCGAGTGGTGGCCAGCGTCGAGCGGATGGAGCGGGAGAAGCGGCTGCGGGTCTCGGTTTCAGACAACGGCCCGGGGATTCCGCCCGAGCGGCTCGACACCATCTTCAAGCCCTTCTTCTCGAGCAAGCTGGGCCGAGGAGGCACCGGCCTCGGGCTAGCCATCACCTACAACCTCGTGCGCCGCCACGGCGGCGAGATCCGCGCCGAGAACCACGAGACGAGCGCCGGCTGTACCTTCTCCGTCGAGCTGCCGGTTTACCAGGCCGTCGCGGGCTGACCGCGCCGAGAGCCGCCTCGCAAGTTCTGCCGTGCGCCGCGCCCCCGAGAGCTGACGCGGTCGGCTGGCTTGGGAGTAAGATGCGCCGCACAGTGAGGTGCCCATGAATATCCTGATCGTCGACGACGAGGAAGTCCTCCAGGACGTCCTGGTTTCGCTCGTCGAGAGCCAGGGCTGGACGGCGCTCTCGGCGCCCACCGGCGAGGAGGGTCTGCGCCTGCTCGGCGAGGAAAAGGTCGATCTCATGCTGCTCGACCTCATGCTGCCGGGCATGTCCGGCATCGAGGTCCTGCGCCAGGTGCGCAGTCAGGATCCCGATCTCGTGGTGGTGGTGATCACGGCGTTTTCGTCCATCGAGGGCGCCATCGAGGCCATGCGCGAGGGCGCGTTCGACTACATTCCGAAGCCGTTCAAGAACGAAGAGGTCCTGCTGACCATCCGCAAGGGCCTGGAGCGCCAGCAGCTGACCGCGGAAAACCGCGCTCTGCGCGCCCAGCTCAAGCAGCGCTTCGCCTTCGACAACATCATCGGCAAGTCGAAGCCCATGCAGAAGGTCTTCGACCTCGTGCGCCTGGCGTCGCCGTCCAAGAGCAATATCCTGGTGCTGGGCGAGAGCGGCACCGGCAAAGAGCTGGTGGCCAAGGCGATCCACCACCACTCGCGACGCGCCTAGGGCCCCTTCGTGACGGTGAATTCAGGGTCCATGCCCCACGACCTCCTGGAGTCGAACCTCTTCGGCCACGTCAAGGGCGCGTTTACCGGCGCCATCTCGGCCAAGAAGGGCCTCTTCGAGGCGGCCTCCGGCGGCACCATTTTCTTCGACGAGATCGGAAATATTCCCCTCGAGACCCAGGCGAAGCTGCTGCGGGTGATCCAGGAGAAGGAGTTCATGCGCCTCGGCGGGGTCGATACCGTCAAGGCCGACGTGCGCCTGGTGGCCGCGACCAACGCCGACCTCGAAGAGATGGTCAGCGAGGGGACTTTTCGAGAAGACCTCTTCTACCGCCTCAACGTGATCAATATTCAGCTGCCTCCCCTGCGCGAGCGCAGCGAAGACGTGCCCCTGCTCGCCAAGCACTTTCTCGAGCGCTACTCCCAGGAGAACGAGAAGCTGCTCGGCGAGGTCACTTCAGACGCCATGAAGCTGCTCATGGATTACGGCTGGCCGGGCAACGTGCGCGAACTCGAGAACGTGGTCGAGCGCGCCGTGGTGCTGTCGATGGGCGACAGTCTCGATATCGATCTGCTGCCGGCCTCGGTGCGGGATCCCAAGCCGTCGAGTATCCCGTCTCCGGACCTGCCCTTGGGCGGCCGCTCCTTCAAGGAGGCGGTGGCCTCCTACGAGCGGCAGCTCATCGTGCATGCCCTCAAGAGCACCGGGGGCGTGCAGAAGCGAGCTGCCGAGACGCTCAAGGTGAAGCCCACGACGCTTCACGAGATGATGAAGCGGCTCAAGGTCACGACCGACGACATCTAGCCCGAGGCCTCTCGGCCGCTCCCGTGGGTCGCTGCTTTCCCATCGGCTTAGCTGGCGGTCTTTGATGGCCATGTGGATGACGCGAGCATGGGGGATCTCGCGACCGGGGCTGCTGCTGGATCGGCCTCCGCTGCGGCGCCCGGGGGGCTGCGCGCGGGTCCTCAAACTCGCTCGTCCAGCCGACGGGACGCTGGAGTCCGCCGAGGGGGTGGATTCTTCTCCGCTTCGAGTCTTCCCTTCCGCGTTGGTTTTCCTGGGCCCACCAGGATTCCCCGTTCGACTCCAGAGCTGGGGCTGACTCGCTCGGACACGTTCGGACCCGTGCTCGCGACCCCGCGCGGCTTGGAGGCGCCCGGGGAGCTGCCATCCCAGAAGCTCAACTGTCGGGCGTCGTGCTACGCATTGATGTGCCGGGGGGGGGGGGGGG
>JBCCLG010000180.1:0-8521 GCA_039027015.1 Acidobacteriota bacterium
AGCTGACCTGCTCAACGTCTCAGACCCCAATATCCTCTGGGACCTCTACGAAAAGCTGCGCTCCTCGAATATCTTCCTGTGGAGCGAGGTCACGCTGTTCAGCGAATACTATTTCAAGACGAGCAAGAGCAACGCTGCTATTAGCAACGTTTGCAGGCCGGCGGTCGAACGCTGGCAGAAGCGCTATCGGCAAGCCAGGTCTGAGCATGAGGAGCAGAAGAGGCTCTTCGAGCACGCCAAAACGCTCCAGGACCCCGTCTTCATCGGCAATACCGAGAAGGCGATGAAGCAGGCAAAAACGGACCTCGACGCGCTCGGCGTCTTCAAGTCGGACTTAGTCTCCTTCACGCGCTTCTACGAGTTCATGTCCCAGATCGTCGACTACGACAGCGCCGACCTCGAAAAGCTCAGCCTCTACGCCCGTCACCTGGCGCCGCTGCTCCGCGAGAGCGCTCCCGAGGAAGACCCGATCGATCTCAGCTCGGTGGAGCTCAGCCACTATCGCCTGTCGGAGATCCGTCAGCAGGATCTGGAGCTGGTGAAAGACGGAGCCAGCGGCCTCGCGCCATCCAGCGCGCTCGGCACGGGCAGGGCGAAGAGCAAGGAAGAGCTCTTGCTGTCGCAGATCATCGAGAGGCTGAACGAGCTCTTCGTCACCGACGGCCTTACAGACCAAGACCTGATCAGCTACGCCTACACGATTCGAGACAAGGTCAGCGAGAACCGGAGAGTGATGAATCAGATTGCCAACAACTCTCCCGAACAGGCCCTGCTCGGCGATTTTGCGGGCGCCCTCGACGACGCGGTCATGGGCAGCGGCGAGGCGCATCAGAATCAGATGATGCAGTACCTGAACAGCAAAGACGTGCAGTCTGGGTTTCAGCGCATCGTCTTCGATCTGCTGCTGGCTCAGCAGGTCTCGGACCCTGAGCCCTTCCAGCGCCTCGTCGCGACGGTTGAGGATCGCTGGAAAAATGCGCTGCCCCTCGTACCGCTGGAGGCCGCGGCGGGCGCGTTCAGCGACCCGCAGCCCCTGGATTTTGCGGTCCTGAGCCAGGCTCCCGACTGGGTTCGCCTCCGCTCCCATCGCACGCTGCGCAAAGGCATGTTCGTCGCCCAAGTGCAGGGGCATTCCATGGAACCCCGGATTCCGGACGGGGCCTACTGCCTCTTTCAGGCCCCGGTGGCCGGCAGCCGTGAGGGCCGCGTGGTGCTGGCCTCACATCGCGGAGTCGCCGACGCCGAACACGGAGGCCGCTACACCGTGAAGGTGTACCACAGCGAGAAGGTCCAGGGAGTCGAGGCAGATGGCGACCCGGCCGATCCTGAGAGCTGGCGTCATGGGGCCATCGAGCTTCGCCCGATCAACCCAAAGTACCAGACGCTGAGCCTCTCTTCAGAGGATGACGTGGCGATCGTCGCCGAGTTGATCGAGGTGCTCTAAGCACCAGGCCCCGAGGATCGAGCTCCTGTTGGCGACCTTCTTGGAAGTGACGGTGTTCACTTTCAATCGACCACCGACTCGCAAGCCGCCGACACGGAGTCGAGATGCTTGACCGCGGCGGCAGCATCTTCTTTCGACAGCCCGCGAGTCAGTTCGACCAGAGCTTCACCGAATGGCCGGTAGACGGCCGCGAGATCCTCGAAGACTTTGGGCTCTATGTTGACCAACACTGCCCGCCGGTCCTTGGGGTGCGGCGAACGCCGGACCAAACCACGGTGCTCAAGGCGATCGAGCAGCGCGGTGACGCTTCCGCTCGTCAGACCGAGGTGATGCGCGAGCTCTTTGGGTGTTTGGGGGCGGTGCTCTAGACGGTTCAAACAGCGAAGATCGTTCCGCGAGATGCCCACGAGGGACGCCGCTTTGGCGTCTAGCTGGTCGATGGCCGCGTGGAGGCGGCGGCAGGCCGTGACGAGGCCGTAGGCGTCTGTGGGGCCGCGCTGCTCGCGGTCGTTCTTTCTCGGCATGTTGATTTTATCTCGATCATCAATATACTTGATCACCAAGCTATACGATCCCGGCCGCTCCTTGCCGACTGAGGTGAAAGGGTTCCTGCGCCTTGATTTTCCGTGACTACAGCACCGAAGGCAACTTGGAAGCCCCTCGTCGCGCAAGGCACCGAGCCAGCGTGGATCGAGCCACAGGAAACGACACCTCGGTGTCTCGAAATCAAGAGCCGTTCTGGAGGCCTCCATGACCCTGATTGCAATCACCGTTTCTCTACTGATCGCTCTCCTCGCGGTCGTATTCCTCACCCCACGGGTGGTCGAGTATGTCGAAGTCGCGGACATGGCGGGCTCGGCAGACAGAGTCTACGACGCGATCCGCTTCCAACATGACCTCATGAAGTGGTCAGCCTGGCCGCCCGAGACCGGGGCCGATTGCCGCGTGGAAGGTGAAGACGGAGAGATCGGGGCCCAGACCATCTTCCTAAATAAGAAAGGCGAAATCTCCGGATTTCAGGAAGTGACGGCCTTGGATGCGGGGCGGAGCGTATCCTTCAAGCTCGAAGGCGAGGGGCCGCCGCACCGACCCACGCTCGCATTTCACCTAATCCCGATCACCGCCCAGAGCACGCGGGTCGTGTTGGTCTTCCGCAACGACATCACGCCGCCCTTTCACGCGGCAATGCGTCTCTTCGGCATCGTCCGCTGGACCCGCGACATGCACCGCAAGGATCTTGACGGGCTCACGCGCTTCGTCGAGCGGAGCGAAGACTACCGCGGCAGGCCGCTCGCCCCGGCCGCTTAGAGGTCTGATGGAGTATTACCCGTACCGTTTTGAGGCACCGATCGAGCGCTTCGGCGTGGGCAAGACTCGCGTGATTTGGTACTCGGTAGTTTTTCTACCCGGAGAACTTCAGGAGATTCTGCCGTTCCAGCAGTATCCGCGGCTGCGGGTCGAGGGTGAGATCGAAGAGGTCCCGATCGAGAATGCGTTCATGCCCACGGGCGACGGGCGGTACTACCTCCTTGTGTCGCCCAAGGTGATGAAGGAGGCGGCGGTCGGAGTCGGAGACGAGGTGCACGTCCTGTTTGGCATTGCCGACCAGGACCGCGTGGAGGTTCCGCAAGCGCTCCAACCGGCCATCGACGACGATCGGCCGGCGGCGGAGGCCTGGGCGGCGTTGACCCCGGGCAAGAAGCGCATGCTCGCCCAGCACGTCTTCTCCGCCAAGACACCGAAAACGCAGGCGAAGAGAGTGGCTGAGGCTTTAGAGGCTTTGGTCCATCACCGGGCCGACCTCCGAGCTTGGCGACGGCATCGCAGGTAGCTCAGTCGCGGCGCGGGCTGCGATCCAGCGCGATTTTGCTGCCGAGCCGCGTGGCCGCGATGTCCGCGAAGCCGCCGGCCGGGTAGGCCGTCGCCGCCCGCCCGAGCAGGAACGCCTCGAATGCTGCCGCGAGCTGATCGTTCCGCCCGGTTCGCGTGAGCGCAATCTCCTGCCCGAAAGGTGCCGCCTTCGGGACCGGTACGAAACGCAGCTGCTCGGGATAGGCCCGCGCGTAGAACGCGGCGAGATGGCCGAAGAGGATCCCCGCGTCCGCACGGCCGTTGAGAAGCGCGTAGGGTACGTCCCGATGCTGGATGCCGAGTCGACCCGGCCAGGTGTCGACGGCGCGGCCCAGGAGCCGGTCGGTCGCCGGCTCGCCGAGCAGCGCCCGCAGGGTCGCGAGATACTGCCGTCTCGCGCCGGCTTCGTTCGGCGTCGCTAGAACGATCGGCGCCTCGGAGGCCGCGAGATCCGCGAGTGAGTCCACGCCGGTGCCTCGCCGCAGCAGTAGACCCATGCCGCGATGCTTCGCGAAGACGACGGCCGTGTCGCCGACGATGCCCGACTGCGCGAGTCGGCGCAGCGGCCCCTCGCCGCCGATCACGACGTCGGGATACACGGCGCCGCTCCTCTTGAGCGGCAGAACGGCGTTGCCGAGCACGATGGCGCCGCTTCTGAGCGCCTCGACGATCATGACCTGCGGCAGCGTCACGACGAGAATGTCCCCGGCCGCGACGTCGCAGCGCCCGGTCTCGCGGCACCACGCCGGAAAACCGTCGAAGACCAGAGGCAGGAACACGGGATAGTGATTGCCCTCGGTCAACACGGTGAGGCGCGCCGAGCCGTCGATGGGCCCGACGATATCCGGGACCGTGTTGGTCAGGCCTTCGAGACGCAGACCTTCTCGCTTCGGCCCGTAGTCCGGCCAATCGACGGACTGAGCCTGCGCGGCGGACACGGCCACCGTGGCCAGCCACAGTGCCGCCAAGAGGCTCACGGTAAAAGCGACAGTTCCCGCTCTCATGCGTCGAGCTTATATCGGGTTCGGAAGCGGGGGTGATACGCGGTTCATTCGTTATGGGACGGCGAGGCTCCAGGCCTCCAGAGAGCCGCTTTCGAATCCGTTTCTGAAGATCAGGCCCGGGCTGACGCCCGGAAGGACGATCACCGCACCGGCGCCCTGCGACTCGCCGGGAATCGCCATCGCGAGGTCTTCGACCTGATCACCGTTGAAATCCCCGACCGCCAGGCTGCGCCCCAGCTGGTCTTGAGGCTGGCCAACCCCAGTAATGCCCGGGGAATCTTGAGTGATTTGATCGACCGGCAGCGTGGCGGCGAGCGGAGTCGCAGGGTCCCCCGGGAAGACCGTGACGAGGCCAAAGTCTACGCCCAGAAGATTCTCCCCGGGGGTGCCGACGGCGAGCTCGGAGTATCCATCGCCGTTGAAGTCCCCCGCGGCAACGGCGAAGCCGAAAAAATCATTTTCTTCCGCGACGTCGTTCCAGGCGGGGGACTGGAAAAGAGACGCGGTGCGCATGGCCACGGCGCTGTTCTGGCCGAAGAGCGCGCAGGCGATGCCCTGGAAAGGAAGGCCTCCCGAGCCGGGCGCTCCGACGCCGATGTCTTGGTACGCGTCGCCGTCGAAGTTTCCGAGAGTCAAGCTCACGCCGAAAGAGCTTAGAGGCGTCACGGCAAAACCGCAGTCGTCCGATTGGTAGCTAGCCACCAAATCGATCGACGCGAGCAGAGTGCCGGCTGTCCCGGTTCCGAGGATCACGACGCCGGCATCGGAATCCTCGCCCGGCGATCCGATCGCCAAATCATCCGCGGAATCCCCCGCGAAATTGCCGGCAGCTAAGGAAGCGCCGTAGCGGTCGCCGGCTTGAGTGACGCCCTGGCTGCCCTGCGTGAGAAAGAGCGAGGGATTGCCCAAGAGTCCGGAGTCGTCGCCTATGATGAGCTGAACCAGACCCGCGCGCTCTGCTCCGTTCCAGTTCTCGGAGGGAGAGCCGATAGCCAGATCGGAGCTGCCGTCGTCGTTGAAGTCGCCCGCGGCCAGAGCGCTTCCAAACGCGTCGCCGGCCTCGGGACCGCTGCCGAGAAGGTCATCCTGGTCCAGGCCCTCAGAGCCGCCGGCGCCGAGGCCCGTCGCGCTGCCGAAGAGAACGACGACCCGGCCGGCCTCCGCCAGCCCGTTCACCGAGCTGCCCGGGATGCCGATCGCTAGATCCTCGGTGCCGTCGGCGTTGAAGTCGCCAACGGCCAGCGCCGAGCCGAGCCGATCGCCCTCCTGGGCAATCCCCGGAATCAGGGTCGCGTTGGCTGTCCAGGTTTGAGTCATGCCGGGCAAAAGGCCGTCAGGGGAGCCAGGCACGACGAAGACCCTCCCCGCCTCGTCCAGACTGCCCAAGGACCGGCTGGGCGCGCCGATCACCAGCTCGTCGTGTCCGTCGCCGTCGAAATCGCCAAAGGCCAGAACGTCCCCCAGCTCCGCGCCGGGCGTGAGGCTGCCGCCGAGCACGACTTCATCGAGATAGAGACTCTCTTCCGCATTCAGCTGAGCAGAAGCAATTCCGGGGGCAAGGCCTCCTAGGGCCAGCAGGTAGATCGCGAGGGTCCAAATATATTTCTCGGCCATGGGTTTCTCTCCAGTGAGGTTCAGGTTGTCCGAACCCTCACCGCAAGCTCCATGCCCGTTCAGGCCCTCGGTTCTCAGCGGATCCGGCAGATTTGCTTCCCAGCGCTGAGAAAAACTGCGGCCTCGCTTTCCCGCCGACGAGAACCGGGCGCCCGGCACAGCCGCTTGCCGGGCCTCGACGCGAACCGGCCATCAGGCGCGAGCACCCGGTGCTCCGGCAGTCGCAGATTCAGAAACCCGGCAGAGACCGTGGTGCTCTATGGCTGACTACTGCTCCATTCTGAGGTATTGCCAGATTCGAATCCGTCGGCAAAAAGGGGCGGCTGGCAGAGCGCATTGTCGGCATCACTCGCGGCGCCCGAGATATCAAACTCTACGACCGTGGCAAAGGCTGACGCCGACGAAACGTACAGACTGTCGCCTATCACCGCGACGCCCTCGCCACCTCCGAAACCCGCTTTGGCGGTCCCGGGAAAGCTCTCCTGCTCGGTCATCGTCGTTCCGTCGAAAAACAGGTGACGCACGGAATCGGTCCCGCTCTCGTAGAGCCAAAACGAGCAGCGTTCGGGGTCGAACGCGAGACCATCCTGTGAGCTGCCGCCAACCGGGTGGGTGGCCACGAAGGTGCCGTCGGGCTCGAATTCAACGATGACGTTATTGCCGCTGCCGTCGGCGATGAAAATATGACCGGTGCCGGTGTGAACATCGATTCCTTCGGGGAATGTGCTGTAAGACACGACCGAGAATTCGCGCACCAGCGTTCCGTCGGCGGTGAAGAGGGCGGCGGAAGGATCCGCGACGTTGGTGGTCCAAAATCCCTCTGGGGAGTCGGCGATACCGATCAGCCCCCTGTTATCGTCGACGATCGACACCGCGGGCGAGACGAGCGCACCGGAGGTGTCCATGATGAAAAAGAAGTCGGTCAAGGCTTCGGTACCGATGAGGTTGCCCTCGAAGGCGTCTAGACCTATCGCGATCTCACCGGTGCCGATCGGCGGATCCGGATAGGCAAAGGTTCCAAGCACCGCGCCAAGCCCCTCTTCTCCGCGAGTCTCCGGGTGATTCGTGTCGCCGAAGGTGAGCGAAGGAGGCGTGAGATCAACGCCCAAGGGCGCCTCGGTCAGGCTCTGCCCGTAGGCGGGCAGTGCCAAGGTCAAGATCAAAACGCTGCTGAGTAGGTCGTGTGCCGTCCGCATGACGAGGGGTCCTCTTTCCTTTTATGAGAGCAGTGCTCAGGGTCGCGTCGCCAGAGCCGTTGGCCGGCTGCATTGGCCGACTGCATTGGCCGGCTGCATCGCTCGACGCATAGCCGTTTCCACTAACTCGTCATGCGCAAGGACCTCCTGTATCTGGACGGCATTTTCTCTTCACAAGGCACTCGGCGTAAGTACTCGCCCTGGCCCGCCTAGCGCCATGTGCTGAAGTGCGTCATCTTCTCGGCAAAGGAGGCCCTTATGCCACTCACTGCCGACGTGCTTCGAGAAGAGATCATCCAGGAAAGAGCCGGGAAAGAGCGCTGGCAATGCTCCCCAGGGCTTAAAAAGAAAATTGTCCACTTCGCCCAGCAGCAAGCCCACCGTGGATCCTCTCGCAAAGCCCTCGCCGCATCACTCGGCGTCAGCACGGAGGCTCTCTATCGATGGAGGCGGCAGACGAAGTCGCCGATCAAGCCCGTCGCGATCCTCGAGGAGGCCTATAAGCAGTCCTGGGCCTTGATCACTCCTGGAGGCTCACGCCTCGAAGGACTCGATCTGGACTCAGCCGCCGAGCTGATCAGAAGGCTGGAGAGGTGATTGGCTCCAGCCGCAGGCTCAAGGTCTATGCCCTCGCCGAGCCGGTGGACATGCGAAAGGGTTTTGATGGACTCGCAGCTCTCGTCATGAAGACCCTGGGGCGCGCGCCGATCGATGGCGCTCTTTATCTTTTCGTCAGCCGCAATCGGATTCGAGCCAAGGTTCTCATGTGGGATGGCACGGGATTATGTCTTTACTGCAAGCGCCTCGAGCAAGGGAGGTTTCCGCCCTTATGGCGGCGCGAGGAGGATGGCGAAATCGCTCTCTCGATCGCTGAGCTGACCCTCTTTCTGGAAGGATGTGAGGTGGTCGGGAAGCGCTCAATCTCGCCTCCAGTAATTGATCCTCAAAGGCCGATCGCGGGCGACTTAAATGATATTATTAGGCTGTGGTCGACGTCGAAAAAACACAGGATATCGAGCAACTGCGCGCCGTCTGCAGGGCCTATGAAGCGTCCCAGCGAATACTGGTCGACCGCCTCGAAAACCTCGCGCGCAGACTCGCCGAGATCGAAGGCGTAGACTCAGCTCAGAGCGCTCTTGAGCTGCCCGATGTTCAGCTCAAGGATCCCTCACAGCCCACTCCCAAGGCCCGCCCCTCTTCCCCGCGACAGAAGCCGCGGAAGCCTCAGAGGGGGCACGGCCCCAAGGCGCAGCTCAAGCTTCCGGTCCAGACCCACGAGCATCGATACGACCAGCCGCCGCCGTGCCCCACGTGTGGGTGGCCTGCGCCGCAGCGGTTTTGGCAAGGCGCTGCGATATCTGCTGTCGCATTGGGAGGGGCTGACGCTCTTCCTCGAGGATCCGCGGATCGCG
>JBCCLG010000181.1:0-8504 GCA_039027015.1 Acidobacteriota bacterium
ACGAGAGCGGACCCGACATGGGGCCCTTCCGCTTCACCAACATCACCCGAACCTCCCACGGCTGCGACTTCTCGACCTGCGGCAGCAACGCGGCGTCCACCGCCTTCAAAATCTGGGGCTACGTCTCGCGCATCGAGATCCTCGATTCGGTGTGGGACGCCAACGTAGCGGCGTGGGAACCCAAGCCCAACGGCGGCCCCCCGGGAACGGCCTTTGTGTTTGTCGACGTATGCAGCCAAGATTGGGTGGTGCGCAACAACGCGGTGCTCGACCACAAAACGCCCTTCCGCATCAAAGGATTCACTCAGAACGACTGCAGATTCCCGGCCGCACGGCCGGTGGACGACGTGGTCTTCGACGCCAACTTCGTCTGGAATCGCTACGAGCCCTACACCACCGGCGACCACGGAGTCCGCATCGAGCCCGGCGGCGGAGCCGACGGAGAGTGGACGGCCAACGTTACGATCACCAACAACTTCATGGGCTCGGTGACCGGCTGGGCGGCGGCGGTCTGGTCCTACGCCGGGCACGACGCCCTGACGCCTCCGGGTCAGATTCTGATCGCCAACAACACGTTTTTTGGCGACATCAATCGACACGCGGCGATCGTTCTCGGCCATATCGAAGGGTCCGATCAGAACTTTCCGCATCAGGACTACGTGATCGAGAACAACATCCTCGCCGGCTTCAGGGCCGGCAGCAGTCTCGACGTGGCCATCCACACCACCTTCCCGGCCACCGGCCTGCAGTCGAACTACAACGTGATCGACACCGCGGCCTTCTTCGTGTGGAACAACGGCGCCGATCGCTCCCTCGGCGGATGGCGGGCCATCTCCGGAGAGGACGCAGCCTCCAGGCAGTGCCTGCCGCAATTCGACGACGCGACGGGCGGCGACTTCCAGCTCAGCGGCGGCGACACCTGCGCCCTCGGGCGCGGCACCCCGAGGCCGACCACCCCGGCCTTTGATTTTGACGGCGACCCCAGGCCGATCGGCACGCTCGATATCGGCGCCGATGAGTTCTCGCCGATTCTCTTTGAAGACGATTTCGAGAACGGTCTCGCCGCCTGGTCGGCGGCCTCAGGGAGCCGATGAGCCAAACGCCCTCGATGCCGCGCGCGGTCGGGCGCTGGCCGATCGTCGCCCTCGCGCTCAACGACGTCATCGGGAGCGGCATCTATCTCCTGCCGGCAGCCGCCGTCGCCTATCTGGGCTCTGCGAGCCTGGGAGCGGTGGTTCTGGCCGGGCTGGCGGTGTGCCTGATCGTGCTGTGCTTCGCCGAAGCCGCCACCTACTTCGACGAGCCCGGCAGCGCCTACCTCTACACCCGCAGCGCGTTCGGGGATCTGGCGGGATTCCAGGTCGGCTGGATGACCTGGTTGACCCGCGTGGCGTCGGTGGCGTCCCTCGCCGCGGGACTCACCCAGGCCCTCGAGTACCTGCGCCCGAGCGCGGGCGAGGGGCTCGAGCGGGCCCTGTGGGTCACCGGGTCTCTGGCCGCGCTCGGCGCCATCAACACCGTCGGCGTGCGGGCCGGGGCCATGACCTCGGTGCTGCTCGCGGTGGCCAAGCTGGTGCCGCTTGCGGTGTTCGTAGCGTTTGGCGTTTTTGCGTCGGACCTCTCGCGGATCGCGGATCAAAGCGCCTCTCAAAGCGGCGGTCTCGGAGCCGCTGCTCTGCTGCTGCTCTACGCTTATGCGGGCTTCGAAAACACCGCCGCGGCGGCGGGCGAGTTCAAAAAGCCTCGCCGCGACGTGCCCTTCGCTCTGCTCACCCACCTGGGGATCGTGGTCGCGGTCTACGTCGCGGTGCAGGCGGTGGTGATGGCGACCCTGCCCAACACCGGGTCCTCCGCCACCCCACTCGCCGACAGCGCCAGGCTCTTTCTGGGCGGCTGGGGCGGAGCGCTCCTCACCGTCGGCGCCGTGGTCTCGATCTTTGGCACCCAGGCCAATACGGTGTTCGCGGCGCCGCGCTATCTCTTCGCCCTCGCCCGTGACGGCTACGGCCCGCCGCAGCTGGCCGCGGTCCACCCGCGCTTCAAGACCCCCGCGGTGGCCCTCTGGACGACCCTCACCATCGCCTGGCCGCTGGCGCTCTTCGGCGACTTCGTGGGTCTGGCGGCTCTCTCGGTGGTGGCCCGCCTGTTCAGCTACGTGGGCACCGCCGCCGCGGTGCCGGTACTGCGCGCCCGGCTCAAAGCTCCGTCCGGCGCCTTCCGCCTGCCCCTGGGCCCCGCCATACCGGCCGCGGCGATCGCCTTGAGCCTCGGCTTTGCCGCCAGCGCATCGCCGCGCAACCTGATCGCCGCGGCGATCGCGGTGGCCGCGGGTTTCCTCGTCTTTCTCGCGCGCCGGGCCGGGCACGCCCAGCAAACGCGGTAGACTCGGCGCTTAAGGCCGAAATCCGAGGAGCGCTGCCATGGCCGACGATCGTCCAGAGGATTCCGCCCCCCAGCTGCCGGGAGACGTGACGGTGCTGCTCGACGGCTGGAAGGCCGGCGACGCGCGCGCCGCCGAAGACCTGATGCCGCTGGTATACGGCGAGCTGAGAAGGCTGGCCTCCTCTTACCTTCGGCGCGAGCGCGCCGGCCATACGCTTCAGGCCACGGCGCTGGTCAACGAAGCCTATCTGCGCATGGCCGGGCCGGGTCTCAGCAAGGCAACGGCTGAGAATCGGACGCATTTCTTCGCCATCGCCGCCAAGGCCATGCGCCGGGTCTTGGTCGATCACGCCCGGAAGCAGCTCGCCGGCAAGCGCATCGGCGCCCATCAGAAGCTGGCGATCGAAGACAGTCCGGAGGTAGAGCTGGCCGACGGTCCCAACCTCGACGTGCTGGCGGTTCACGAGGCCCTGGCGCGCCTCGAGGAAGAGCATCCTCGCCAGGCCCAGATCGTCGAGATGCGCTTTTTCGGCGGCCTCTCGGTGCCCGAGGTGGCCGAGGTCCTCGAGGTCTCGGAGGCCACCGTCGCGCGCGAATGGCGGGTCGGCAGGCTTCTTCTGCGTCGCCACCTGGAGTCCGCGCCGGACGCCGCCGCATCCGAGGCCGACACCTGATGGCCTCCAGGAAGCCTGCTTTGCCATGAGCGAGGAACGCGGCGAGGACCGGGCGCGGGCCGATCGCCTGGCCGAAATCCTGGGCCGAGCGATCGATCTGCCGACCGAAGAGCAGGAGGCCCTGGTGCTCGCCGAGGCAGACGACGAGGCGCAGGCCTCGGAGATTCTGGCCATCTTGGCGATCGAAACCCGAGGAGATTTTCTCGACCGGCCGGCCTTTGACCTGGTTCAGGGAGAAGAGACCCTCGTCGAGGGGCCGGTGGACGTGCGGGATTTCTCCCCGGGAGGCCGCGGCCCCGGCGACCGGAAAGCAGGCGGTGCCCCGAGCGCCCCTTTCACGCCCGTTCGCACCCGGGTGGGCCCCTACCGCCTCGAGGAGAAGCTCGGCGGCGGCGGCATGGGCGTGGTCTATCGCGGCTTCGACGAGCGTCTGCAGCGCCCGGTGGCTCTCAAGCAGATCCGCAGCCGCGTCGCCAATCCGCAGACCGAGCGCCGGTTCCGCCGCGAGGCCAAGGCCGTCGCCAAAATCGACCACCCTTCGATCGTGAGGGTCCACGATTGGCTGCAGGAGGACGACGGCGACTGGCTGGTCATGGAGCTGATCGAAGGCCGCCATCTGGGGCAGATTCTCGAGGCCCACGGCCCGAGGGAGCCTGAGCAGGTGACGGCCTGGGCGTCGCAGATCGCCGGCGCGCTGGCAGCCGCCCACGACGCCGGAATCCTGCATCGCGATCTCAAACCCGAGAACGTGATGATCAGCGCCGGCGGAGCCCTCAAGCTGCTGGACTTCGGCCTGGCCAAACCCCTTGACCAAGGCAACTCCTTTGCCGGCAGCCTCGACGAGCCCCTGACCGCCGAAGGCAATATTCTCGGCACGGTCTCGGCTATGTCTCCGGAGCAGGCGCTCGGCGAGCCCCTCGACGAGCGCTCGGACCTCTTCTCCCTCGGCAGCTTGATGTATCGGCTGCTGAGCGGGAAGCCGCCTTTCCGGGGCGACCTGCCGATGATCACGATGCAGGCGATCGCTTTTGAAGACCCGCCGCCCCTCGAATTCCAGCGGCCCGGCCTGCCGCCGGCGCTGGTCCGGCTGATTGAACGGCTGATGGCGAAGGATCGCGCCGAGCGGCCTCGCAACGCGCGCCAGGTTCAGGCCCAGCTCGCCGAGCTGGCGCGCCTCGAGGCCGCCTCGAAGCGCGCCGAGCAGAGCGAGAGCGGAGAGATCGACACCTCTCAAAAGAGCATTCGTCGACCGGTGACGGTTCTTGTGATCGGCCTCTCGAGCCACGCGGCAAGCGATCCAGAAGCCCTCCTCGACCTCATGCCGCGCCTCGACGAGATCGTGCTCGACGTCATCGAGCGCTGGGGCGGCCGGCTCGAGGGGCGCATGGGCGATAGCTGGATCGCCTGCTTCGGGGTCCCGCGCGCCCGAGAGGACGATGCCCGGCGGGCGATTCACGCGGCCCTCGAGGTGGAGCGCGAGGCCGGCAGCTTCTCGGGAGAGGCTCCCCTGCGCCTGGGCGTGCACAGCGGTACGGCGATCATCACCGCCTCTGGCGGACGAGAGGAGCTGGCCCTCGGGCCGACCTACGACAGCGCCGTCGCGGCTCAGGGGCCCGGCGACCCCGGGGTGTTTATCAGCGCCGAAACCCACGTGCGGGCCGGTCGCTTCTTCAACGCCCAGGTCGACGCCGACGCCGCCGAGGCGGGGCGATTCAGGGTCGAGGGCGTCGACGATCTCAACGAGCTGCAAAGCGGCGAAATGCGACCGCTCTTTGGACGAGCCCGCGAGCTGGAGTCTCTCCAGCAGGCTTACCGCGCCGCGCGGGAAGGGCTCGGCAAGGTCATGCTGATTTCCGGAGAGCCCGGAATCGGCAAATCGAGCCTGCTGGGCCAGTTCCGCATCGGGCTGCGTCAGGAGACAAGCGCTCCTGGCTGGCTGGAGCTCCACGGTTCGAGCGTCCGCCGCAGCTCGCCCTTTCAGCAGGTGGTGCTGCATTTGCGCCGACTCCTCGACGTGCGCCTCGAGCAGCCCGCCGAAGAGCAGCTCGGCGCCCTCGAGAGGCTCTGCCATCGCCTCGAGCTGCCCGAAGAGGAGATCGTGCCGTATCTCGCGCCTCTTCTCGGGCTCAACAGCCCGCGTTTTCCGTCCCAGGATCTGGACCCTCGGCTGCGCAAGAGGCGAATCCAGGAGGCGCTGGCGACCCTTTGGACCGAGATGGCCGAGCTGCGGCCTCTGGTCATGGTGGTTGAGGACGCGCAGTGGCTCGATCCCTCGAGCCTCGAGGTGCTCACCCTGCTGATCGATCAGGTGCCGACGGTGCCGATGCTGCTCATCGCAACCCACCGGGTGGAGTTCACGCCGCCCTGGGGTGCCCGCGGCCACGTCGCGGAGATTCGCCTCGAGCGCCTGGCCAAGGAGGCGGTGCGCGAGCACGTGGAGGCGATCTCGAAGCTTCCGCTGCCGGACGCTCTGGTGCAGCGCATCGCCGACAAGGCAGACGGCGTTCCCCTCTACATTCAAGAGCTCACGCGGGCCGTGCTGGAGAGTGACCAGCTCGTCGAGGAAGCCGGGAGCTTGAGGCTTACCGGTCCGCTCGACAAGCTTGTGATCCCTGCCTCCCTCGAGGAGTCTCTCGCCTCGCGCCTCGACCGCCTGGGTAGCGCCCGAGAGGTTGCGCAGCTGGCTTCGGTGATCGGCCGCGAGTTTCCCCGGGACCTTCTGATGCAGATCTCAGACCCCATCGACGGCGATCTCGACCTCGAGCTCGAGAAGCTCGTGGAGGAGGACCTCGTCTACCGCAAGGGGTTTGGCCGCCGGGCGCGCTTTCTCTTTAGGCACTCGCTGATCCAGGACGCCGCCTACGCCTCCCTGCTGCGCCGGCGGCGGCGGATTCTGCATCGGCGGGTCGCCGACGCCCTGGCCAAAACCCGTCTGGTCCCGCCGCCCCCGGAGCTTCTGGCGCACCATCTGAGCGAGGCCGGAGATTGGTCCGAGGCCATCGGCCACTGGCAGACCGCGGGCAGCGCGGCGATTCTGGCCTCGGCCCACAGCGAGGCGGAGAGTCACGCTCGCAAGGCGCTGGCCGGGTTGCCGAAACTGCGCGACCTCGCGCTGCGCGAGCGCACGGAGCTGACCCTTCTGACCCTGCTCGGGAGATCTGTCGCCGGCCTCCGGGGCTACTCCTCCGAGGAGGTTCACGACGCCTATGACCGAGCCGCGGAGCTGTGCGAGCGAATCGACGACGATCAGCTGGTTACCCAGGTGAATTGGGGCCTCTGGGCCTTTTATATCGTGCGATCCGAAATTTCGCGGGCTCTGGACCACGGCCGCCAGCTGCTCCGCCTGGCGGAGCGCAGCGATTCGACCTCCGACTGGCTGGTGGCCCATTCCTCCATGTCGGTAGCCCACTACTTTGGCGGCGACCTCGAAGCGGCCCGCGCCCACGCCGAGTCGGCCCTCGAATACGAGGCGGCCAATCCCGATAGGCAGCGAACCACCGCGTCTCCTCAAGATCTCGGCGTCAACGCTTTGATGTCGCTGGCCCTGATCGATTGGCATCACGGCAGATCGTCGAGCGCCGTTGCGTGGAGCGAGAAGGCGCTGAAGCTCGCGGAGGATTTCCGCCATCCCTACAGCCAGGTTTTTGCAGGCAGCTGGAGCGCCAGGCTTCATCAATCGCGGCGTGACGGCTCCGAGACAGCCAGGCTCGCCGAGGACGTGGTCAAGATTTCAGAACGTCACGGCTTCTTCTGGGCCACCCAAGGCTGGTTCTTCAAGGGCTGCGCCGCGGCCCAAGAGGCGCGGGACCGGCAGCTGGCCGGCGACCTCGAGGCGGAGATCCCCGCCGAGGCCGTAGCCGCCATGCATAAGGGCCTCGCCGCCTATCGAGCGACCGGGGCACGCCTTTCGGTCAGCTACATGCAGGCCCAGCTGGCCGAAGTGCACCTGTGGCGAGGCGACCTCGAAGCCGCCGTCGAGGCCTTGACCGAGGCGGAGCACGCGGCGCAGGACGGCCGGGAGGGCTACTGGCGTCCCGAGCTGCGGAGAATCGCCGCCGAGATCGCGGGGGCAAAACGCGGGGGCAAGGTCGATGACGGGACCGCCGAGGACCGGTTCCTCGAGGCCCGCGGCCTCGCCCAGGCTGCCGGGGATCGAGCCCTCGCCCTGCGCGCCAGCCTGGGCCTCGCGGAGCACTGGCGCTCGGTCGGGCGCGGCGAGGAGGCGGCGAGGGCCCTCGAGGAAGAGCTTCGAGACTGGCGGGCTGAAAACCAGGATCGGGGCGACCTGGCGGCGGCTCGCCGGCTGCTCAGCGCGCTCGCGACCACCCGTGATATACATGGACCGTTCGATTCAACGAGCCCAAATCGTGAGTGATTTTCAAGACTTCGGCGGCCCGCAGGAGGGTGGCGCCGCACCGACTGCTGTTGATCCAGGGAGTTCAGAGCCCGGTTCGCAGCAGCCTGAGGAGCTCGTCCTGGTCGTCGACGACGAGATCGCCGTCCGGGAACTCATGACCTCGCAGCTCGACTTCTTGGGCTTCAAGGCCCAGGCCACGGGCGATCCCGACGAAGCGCTGCGCGCGGTGGCCTGCGAAATGCGGCCCGCCATTGTCATGCTGGACATCGAGATGCCCGGCACCTCGGGCCTCGAGCTTCTCGCGCAGATCAAAGAGCAGACCGACGATACGCAGGTGGTCATGGTCTCGGGCCTTCATGATCTGGGTACCGTGCGCCAATGCCTGCGCGCCGGGGCCTATGACTACCTCGCGAAGCCCTTTGAACTCGAAGACCTCGCCAACACAACCGAGAGGGCGCTCGAGCGGCGCAGCCTTCTGCGGCAGAACCGCGAGTATCAGGAAGACCTGGAGCAGATGGTCCAGGATCAAACCGTGGAGATTCGGCGCACTCGCGACATCGCGCTGATGACCCTCGCGAAGCTTGCAGAGAGCCGCGACAGCGAAACCGGACTCCACCTCGAGCGCATGCAGGAATACAGCCGCATCCTCGCCGAGCGAGTGCGGGTCGGGCCTTATGAAGACCAGGTCGACGAGGATTTCGTCGAGTGGGTCGTCAAATCGAGCCCGCTTCACGACATCGGCAAGGTCGGCATTCCCGACGCCATTCTGCGCAAGCCCGGACCGCTGACCCCCGAAGAGCAGGAGGTCATGCGCACCCACACCACTATCGGCGGCGACACCCTTCGCTCCGTGCTGGAGCAGTTTCGAGGGCCGTCTTTCCTGACCACGGCGATGGAGATCGCCTACCACCATCACGAGCGCTGGGACGGCAAAGGCTATCCGAGCGGCCTGGCCGGCCACGACATCCCGCTGGAGGCGCGGATCGTCTCCATAGCCGACGCCTACGACGCCATCACCAGCCGCCGCCCCTACAAAGAGCCCGTGAGCCATCAGGAAGCCGTGCGCAGGATCCTCGTCGATCGCGGCCTTC
>JBCCLG010000182.1:0-8488 GCA_039027015.1 Acidobacteriota bacterium
CCTTGCCTCCTTTTCCGAGGAGGGATTCCTCGCACTCCCACTCCGCAGGCGCGGCCGTGCGTGCCGAACGATTTGCCGACAGGGTCGGGCGGGCGAACTCAAAAGTGCGCCGCCGGAACCGGTCGTTATACCAGGTATTTCGAATTTTCGTCAAATCCAAAGGGTGTCTGGAGGCGCCGCCGTGAGCGCTCCTCCCGGTGTAATGACGCGAAGAAACGGCCAAAAATTCCCTCAGACAGAGATATTGTACCAGCCCGCCGGGGCGCCTTACCAAAACCGGCCGGACATCGAGGGATGCCGGCGTCGCGCGAGTCGCGCCTTCTCGGCGAGCAAACGGTCGATCTCTTCGGCATCTCCGGTTTCGGACGCCGCCCGTATCTCGATTTGAATTTGCTGCAGGCGGCGCCGCACCCACCGCTTCTCGAGCGCGGCGAGCGCCCTGGGCAGCTCGTCGTCGTCGGGAGCCTCGTCAAGAAGCAGGTCGGCGAGCTCGCGGGTCGCCTCTTCATCATCCACCAGCGCGTCGCGCACCTGCCGCGCCGAGGGCGGCCGCTGTTCGCGTCGATAAAGCTCGAGGAAAGTCTCCATGATGCGCCGATGCACCGGCACCAGGAAGGCGTCCTCCGAAGGCAGGTCTTCCGGCAAGGGGATCATGCGCTCGGCCACCAGGAGGAGCTGCAGGGCTCGCCTCTCGCCCGACCAATTCTCGCCGCGCTCGCCGCTTTGCTCACTCCCCTGGGCGAGCTGGATGCCCTGGCCAAAGAGCGAGGCACCGCCGGAGCGCAGCAGAATCTCCTCGTCGATGCCGAGTTTCTGCGCTCCTTTCCGGGCATAGCCAGAGCGCGTAACCGGATGGCGCACCGCGTCGAGCAGCTCGCGCATTTCGCCCGCGGCCTTGGCCTGCGCCGCGGGATCCAGGGGCCCGCCGGAGGCCAGCCGCTCGATCGCCTGCAGCATCGCGTCTCCGGCCTCCTCCACCAGGCTCCTCACGCTCTCGGGCCCCGACTCAAGGCGCAGGGAGTCCGGATCGTGACCGGCGGGAAAGGCGGCCCTCTGCACTGCGAGTCCAGCCCCGAGCAGCACCGGCAGGGCGCGCGCTACGGCCTTATCCCCCGCCGCGTCGCCGTCGTAGGCGAGCACCACCCTGTCGACGAAGCGGGCCAGCAGCCTGGCCTGCTGCTCGGTGAGCGAGGTGCCCATACCGGCTACCGCCTCGGGTACTCCGCTCGCCACCATTCCCAGGACGTCGAAATAGCCCTCGACCAAAACTGCCCGCCCGGAGTCGCGCATGGCGCGCTTGGCTTGGTGCAGGCCGTAAAGCAGCTCGCCTTTCTTGAACGCCCGGGTCTCGGCGGTGTTGACGTATTTCGCCCGGTCGTCTCCGAGGGTGCGGCCGCCGAAGCCCACCAGGCGACCGGTCGGCGAGTGGATGGGGAACATCAGGCGGTGGCGAAAGCGGTCGTAGGAGCGCTGATTCTTTTCGCTGACTCCCACCAACCCCGAGGCCACCAGCAGCTTCGTATCGATCCGGCGCCGGAGGGCATCGAGCAGGATTTGCCAGCCGTCGGGCGCGTAGCCCAGGCCGTACTGCTGGCGCAGCGCCTCGGAGATCAGGCGACGGTCCAGATAATCCTTGGCGAGCTGGTTCTTCGACAGGTGACGGGTGAAAAATCCCTGGGCCTCCTCGAGGGCCGAGGTCACGTCGAGAGGCGGAGCGCCGCCGCGATCGTCGCCCTCGGGCAGGGGGATACCGTAGCGCTGGGCCAGGGACTCGATGGCGCCGCGAAAGTCGTCGCCGCTCGACTCCATGTGGAGCTTGATGGCGTCGCCGCCGGCGCCGCAGCCGAAGCAGTGGTAGAGGCCCAGATCGGGGTCGACCTGAAAGGAGGGGGTCTTCTCCTTGTGAAACGGACACAGCCCCTGGTACTTCCGCCCCTGGCGCTTCAGCGTGGTGAGCTGACCGGCAATATCCACCACGTCGACCGCGTCACGCACCGCCTGCACGACCTCTGGGGTGATCTTGCTCATCGTGGTCCGATCTTGCCACGGGGCGCAGGGCAAAGAGCCTCGCCCTCTTGCACGCTGCTCTTGCTAGCGGAGAACGGCGATCGTGGCTCCGTCGCCCCCCTCGCGATCGCCGCCGGGCCTGACTTCACCGATCGACGGATGGGCCCGCAGGTGCTCACGCACGGCGTCGCGCAGCCGTCCGGTGCCGTGACCGTGGATCACCCGTACGCTCGAGATGGAGTCGACGAGCGATTTATCGAGGAAGCGGTCGAGGCGGTCGAGGGCTGGCTCCACGCGCTGACCGACCAGCATCAGCTCCCGCAGGGGACCGAGAAACGCTTCTTCACTTCGCTCCTCGGAACCTCCGCCCGACGAGGCGGGCCTCGCCGCCTTGCCGCGTCCTGAGCGCTGCCCGGCCGGCGCCTCCCGCTTGGGGGCGCGCGGCGGACCCGCGGCCACCCCGGCCAGGTCCTTTTCCTTGCACAGGATCGCCTTGCCCGAGACCGTGACCTGAGCCCGGCCGCGCTCGAGCTTCTCGAGCACGCCGGTCCAGCCCAGACGGCGATGACGCACCGGCCCGCCGACCCGGATTTCGGCCTCGGGAACTTTCTCCTCGACCCTGAAGACCGGCGCTTTCTCGAACAGGCGGGCCGTGGCGCGGGGCGCCAGCTCCTTGCGCCTCCCGGCGCCCATCTCCTGGCGCAGACGCTCGACTTCTTTGTGCAGACGCTCCTGGGTCTGCTGGCGAAAGTCCTGGAGCTTCCGCTCGAGGTTCTTCGACAGGCGGCGTCGCTCCTCCTGAAGCTCCAGGTCGCGCTCGGTGAGGCGGCGGCGCAGCAGCTCGGCGTCGCGCACTTCCTCGGCCAGTCCCGCCTTCATCTCCATCAGCTCCAGGCGGTGATTCTCGACCTCGGCGAGAAGCCGCCTCAGGTCTCGATGCTCACTGCCCAAAAGCGCCTCGGCGCGCTCGAGCCACGGCGCCGGCAGGCCGAGGCGGTGGGCCAAGGAGATGGCCTCGGAGCCGCCCGGGGGGCCAGGGGTCAGGCGATAGGTCGGCTCGCCGCTCGTCGAGTCGAACTGCATGGCGGCGCAAAACGCTCCGCCGGTCTCGAGGGCGGCGGCCGCTACCTGGCTGAGATGGGTGGTGACCAGCACCAGCGAGCGCCGTTCGACCAGCCCTTCGAGGAGGGCGGTGGAAAGGGCCGCGCCCTCTTCGGGGTCCGTGCCCGAACCCAGCTCGTCGAGCAGCACCAGGGCGTCGGGGGACGCTTCGTCCCAAGCCTCTCGCAGGCGCAGGAGCCTGCCGCTGAAGGTCGAGCGATCGGCCAACAGGTCCTGATCGTCGCCGACCGTCGCGACCACCGCCTCGAGGATCGGCAGCCGGGTACCCGCGGCCGCGGGGATCGGCAGCCCGCACTGATGGAGGATGGTCAGAAGCCCCAGGGTCTTGAGCGCCACGGTCTTGCCGCCGGCGTTGGGTCCGGTGAGAACCAAAGCGCGGCGCGCGGCGCTCAGCTCGATATCGAGGGGCACGACATCTCCCTGGTGCCCCTCGGTTCCCAGGGCCACCCGGCGCAGCTCCCGCAGCCTCGGGTCGAGCAAGGGGTGGCGCCCCCTGACCAGGTGAAGGTCGTGCCGGCGCTCGGCGATCTCCGCCAGCCGACCGCCGCACAGCTCGGCGAAGCGGCAGGCCGCCTGGAGAGCGTCGAGCTCCGCCAGAAAGTCGGCGTGGGCGTCGAGGGTCTCGCGCTCCTCGCCGAGGGTAGCGAGCACCTCGGCGAGAATTCTTCGCTTCTCCGCCTCTTCCTCCTCGACCGCCTGCTGCAGCCGATTGTTGCCCTCGACGGCTTCGATCGGCTCGAGGTAAAAGCTGCGGCCCGTGCCCGATCGGCCGTGCACGAGGCCGGGGACCCTACCCCGCGCTCCCGACTGCAGGACCATGACCAGCCGGCCGCCGCGCATCGGGATGGTCTCCTCGCTCAGATGTTCCTTATGAACGTCGATGAGCGAGGAGAGCTGGTCGTAGATGTTCTGCCGAGCGGAGCGGATACGGCCCCTCAGCTCCGAGAGCTTGGGAGTAGCGTCTTCGCGGATCTCGCCTCGGGAGTCAAAGGTTCGGCGCAGCAGCTCGAGAAGCTTTCGGGCGCTGGGCAGCGCTGAGGCGGCCTCCGCGAGCGCCTCGCAGGCCGGATCGGCCTCGGCGATGCGCTCCACGGCTTCGGTGGTCACGCTCAGAAGGTCGGCCACCGACACGAGATCTCGGCCCGCCGTCGAGCGCAGCGGGTCGCCGATCGCTGCGAGTACCGGCGCCACCGGCCGCTCGAGGGATGGCACCAGGGGACGGGCGGCGACGAGCCGGCGCGCCTCGTCATACCGGCGCCGGCGGGTCGTCAGCAGCTCGGCGTCCCGAACGGGCCTCAGCCCTTCAACCTCCGCGCGTCCGAGGTCGGTAGCGGTGCGCGCCGCCAGGAGCGCCAGCATGGAGGGCAGCTCGAGGGCGGTGGCGCTGCCCGTAGAGATGCGGAGCTCGCTCGGCTCCGATAACCGGCCTGATTCTTCTGCGGTCGTCTCGGCGATCCCTGGCATGACGCGTCTTTGGCTTGGCTTCCGCCCTTTTTCCGCCCCTGAAGTTGATTTCTGGCCAAATGGCTTAAGCGGAAGCGTTTTCACGCGCTTCCGCGAATCGGATTCGATGCTGAGTGGCGGTGGTTTTGAGAGGCCCGGCGCAGGAGCGGACACCGCCTGAGGAAGGCCGGGCGCTCAGGTCAGGCGAGTCCGACCTTGCGCTCTTCGGAGAGCTTGCGGAGCATCTTCTTGCGGCCCTGGACTTCTTTACGCTTCCGCTTGACCGAGGGCTTCTCGTAGTACTGGCGCTTCTTCAGCTCGGTCAGCACTCCGGCCTTCTCGCACTTGCGCTTGAAGCGCCGCAGAGCGTTCTCGAAGCTCTCCTCGTCGCGGACGTGTACAACGGGCATGGACGATCCCTTTCCTTCTTGTCGAATTCTGGCTCTGGTGAGAGATAGCGATAAACGCGGAAGTTTGCTTCGCGGCCTGCGGGTCTAGAGGTTGCCGGCGAGTCGCAGCCGTTCGATGGTCGAAAGCGGCGGGGCGCTCTTTCAGGAGGAAGGGGACGGCTTTCCTCGTGCTCGCGAAGGCCCGCGATACTGCCTGAACAACCCGACTGAAGTCAAGGCCCCCACCCACCAAGGGCCGCTCCCTCGGGCCTCGCTCAGGACGCGAAAAGGGCCCGACGACGTAGCTAGTAGCTAGCCGACGGGCCCTCGAGCTGCCGGCACTGCCGGCAGGCTGTCTCGCGGAGGATCAGCCCTCTGAGGACTCCTCAGCACTGGGCGCGGCCACCGCATCGTAATCGGTCAGCTCGACCTGCCAGTCGCCGTCGCCGGTCTTGCTTTCTTTGAAATAAACCCCGGCAGCGCCGCGATCCTCCTTGCGGTAGAACCAGCCGATGCGGTTCTGCTCGGTGAACTCACGGACGTTGGTGTTCTTCACCGTGCCGAGGAGGCCGCGCACTTCGTCCTGCGACATGCCTTTCTTGACCTGAGCGAACCGCTCCTCGTCCATGTAGCGCAGGCGCTCGGCCTCGGCCTTGGCGCTTAGCAGCACCTCGTTGGTCGGGTCGGTGACCAGGGCCTGGCTGTAGATATCGATCGCCTTCTGGTAGTCGCCGCCGCGATCGATGTATTCCTGGGCGTACACGACATCGATGCTCGCCTTGAGAGCAAACGCCTGCTTTTGCTCCTCGGTCATCTCGGCGCCTTCTACGATGCCTGCGTTGTTGAGATAGTCGATGATCTTGCCGTAGAGCTCGTCGGCCGAGGTGGAAAGGCTGCTCTGAGCCTCCTCGATCTTGGCCTGGATCTGCTCCGGCGTCATCGCCTCTTCGGCGGCGGCCTCGCCTTCCTCGGCGGCCGCTTCTTCCGCACCCTCTTCTGCACCCTCGGCGGACTCGGCGGTCTCCGCGGCCGCCAGCTGATCCTCGAGTGCCTGCAGATCGGATCTTTGACCTTCGAGGGCCGTGTTCATCTGCTGGATTTCAGTCCACAACGCAGTGTTTTGAGCGGCCGCCTGGTCTTCCGCACTTTCTCCGCCGCACGCCGAAAGCAGCGTGAGCAGCACGAGCGAAACCAGTGCGAGAACGTCCTTTCCTCGCATCTCTCTATCCTCCGATCGGGCTAGGTATTTCCGGGCTTGGAATCGAGCCAGCAAGCTACCACACTCGCCGTGGGCCATCAAACCGTGACCGGCCGGGCCAAAGCCCAGAGAACGCCCGCTAAATCCGCTTACGCCAAGGGTTTTGCTGCCCTCGAACCTTTCTTGACACCTCGACCGCCTTGCCGAATAATCGATAGCCTCGAACAGGCATCGGCATCGGTCTCGAGCTTCCGCTCGACAGCCTTCCCATCCGCGGTGCCATCCGAAATTCAACGCACGTTTATCTCTCTCAGAGGAGTAGCACGATGTCGGAGCCACGGCAGGCTGACGAGCCGCTGTCCCAACGGCAAGAGCAACTCGATCGCCACATCGCCTCCAAGGTCGACGACCTGCTGCGGGGTTTGCACGATCAAATCGGCGAACGGGTGCGTTCTGTCAGCGACGACCTGCTGGGCTGGCTCGAGCAGAACGCTCCTGAGATCCCGGGCTCTTTTCTCGGCGATTTCGACATCGCTGCCCTCATCGAAAAAGACCGGCCCGAGCCGACCCAGGCTCAGTCGTCGTCAACCGAGGCGCTTCTCGCCGCCGTCTCCCGGATCGATAGCGAGACCAGCCAGGCGGAGATTCTCGCCGGGCTGCTCGAAGAAGCCGGAGCCTTCGCGTCGCGCTCGGCCTTCTTTCTGATTCGCGAGGATCAGGTCCGCGGCTGGGCGAGCTACGGCTTCGGCGATGACCGCGCTCAAACAGTCGAGGATTCCACCTCTCAGACCCCCTGGTCGACGCTTCTCGAAATGCGCGCCACGGCCGGCCTGTCCGACGACGAAGCGGAGCGACTGGCGGACAGGCTCGGCGGCGAGTCCCCCAACGCCGCGATCGTGGTTCCGTTCGCCATCCGCGGTGAGATCAGCGCCGCCTTCTACGCCGATCAAACCGAGGAGGGCGCGCTCGACACCGCGTCGATCCAGCTTCTCGTGCACTCCGCCTGCATGGCCCTTGAGACCGTGACGGTCAGCCCGGGCAAATCCGCGACGCTCGAAAGACAGGGCGACACACCTTCAACCGCGGTACCCAAGGCGCTCCTCGCCACTGCTGCCGCCGCGGCAGCAGCCGCGGCAGCGACCGTCGCCCGCGCGCCGGAGCAGGAGGAAGAGCCGGAGCACGAGGAGCAGACGACGCAGGACGCCGAAGCCGAAGCCCTCAGCGAGCCGGTCGAGACCGCCGCGGAGGCCGAAGCCAGCGAATCGGCGGTCGATGAGGCCGCGGAGACGGTAGCCGCGGAGACCGAAGCCGAGAAGACGCAGGACGACGACGCGGAGGCTCAGGACGCAGAGGCTCACGACGCCGTGGCAGCCTGGGCGGAAGAAGAGCCTCCGATCGAAGAGTCCGAGGCAGCTTCCGAGCCCGCGGCCGAGGCCGAGGAGGTTTTTGAGGAGGACGAAGAGCCCACGGCGGAAACGGCCGTGGAGGTCGATCCGCCGGCTGCCGAGACCGCTGCCGACGGAATCCCTCAGGCCGAGGACGTCCTGCAGGCCACCGAGCCCGTGCCCGTCACGGAGGCGAGCGAGCCGTCGGAGTCTGCGCCCATCGAGGAGGCCTTCACAGTCGAGGACGCGCCCTCGTACGCCGCCCTGGAAGAGACCGACGTTCCAACCGACGACGAGATCGCTCTCGAAGCCGCCGAGCCCGAGCCTGAACTCGAGGACACCAATATTTGGGAGCTCGAGGAGGACGAAGACGAGGACGACGAGCCGACCCACGTTGGCAAAATGGTGCGCGCGCCCGAGGACGTGCCTCGGGTTGCCGAAGCGCCCACTCCGGAACCTGCCTCTGCGCCAGAGCCCGCGGAGACCGGCATCGGCCAGGAAACGGTGCGCATCGACCTTGCGGATCTGCCCCAGGGAGCCGGCGCGGAGTCCGTCGCCCCGGTAGTTCCCGCCTCCCCGGAATTGCCGGTGCCGGCTCCGGTGGTGGCCCCTCAGCCCCTTGAGCAGGAGGGAAATGGGGAGGGAGAGGGCGCTTTCGGTGACGACACCTCGCCGACGCTGCACGCCGCCACCGCCAAGGTGACCCCGAGCGCCTCGGGCTTCGCCGGGCCGCCGCCCACCAGCTTCGCGGATCCGGCCCCGCCGGCGGCGACTCCGGAGCTGGAGACCCCGGAGCTGGAGACCCCGAGCCCCGAGGTTCCGAGCCTGGAGGCGCCGGCGCCGGAGACCCTGGCACCGCCGCCCACCAGCTTCGCGGATCCGCCGACCAGCTTTGCGGCGCCGGCTCCCACCGAGGTTTCACCACCCGTAGACTTCGCTCCGCC
>JBCCLG010000183.1:0-8459 GCA_039027015.1 Acidobacteriota bacterium
CGACTCGGCCTCGAGAATTCTGGCTCCTATCCTCTCGAGGACTGCGGAATCGTCGATGGAATCAAGGCGCTTCAGGCTGTCCGGCGGGACGCTGCCGAAGCGCTGCCGAAGCAGCGACTTGAGGACCAGCCGAATCCCCTCGAGGCGACCCTTTTCGAGGCCCTCGAGCCTGGCGTTGTACTGGAGGCGTCCCGACCAGGTCAGTTCCATGACTTCAATCTCCTTGCGTCGTGCGCTCTTTTCCACCATCTCAGCGTAGCTCATCTTTTGTTTTACCTTCAAGGTTACGTACGTCTCTACGGCGTCAAACAGCATCAGGCGCCGCGCCTCGTCCACGTCGAGATCAAAGATGCGCTCCAGACACCGGAGCTTGCGCTCCGCGTGCGACCACACCTTCGAGCCCATGCACGAGGCCAGGGCCGGAGCCAGCGCGTTCTTCTCGAGATGGTCCCGCGCCTCGATCTTCGAAAGGCCCAGCGCCCAAAAGGTGAAGGCGCTGACCTCAAAGCCGGCGCCGTGCTCGCGCAGGGTGATGCGCTCTACCCCCCGAGGACCGCCGCGCAGGAAGAGCACGATGGGCAGCACGGGATCTTCGTATTTGAGCCGCAGCTGGCGGTAGTAGCGCCACATGCGCCAGGCGGTTTTCACCCGATAGTCCCGCTCGATCTCGACGTGGATCATCAGCAGCCGCGAGCTCTCGCGGGCCGGGTCGATCGGCGGCACCCTGGCGATCACGTCAAGCCGCGAAATCCGACCCTTCGGCGGATCGGCGATCGCCTCCTGCTCGAGAAAGCTCGCCTGGTGAGCTTTGTGGGTGTCGAGCACGCTCGGCACCACGAATTCAAGAAACTCCGGCAGGAAGGCGCCCAGAAGGCTCTTCCAAAGAAGGTCATGATCCGACAAAACCGCTCCTTTCACGTTTCCTAAGCGCTCTCAATCCGGCGGGCGCAGCACCCGCCTGTTCACAGGCTTAAGACGCAAAGGAGGGCGCCGTTTCGCAACGGATTGCGCTTGAATTCCGCGCAGGGTCCTGCTCACTCGAGAGGGGCGATGAAGGAAAGGATCAGGTACGCTTTACGGGCATGACGAGCACGATCCGCCACGCCCGACTCCCCAAGACCGCGATCGCGCCTCGAACCCGGGCCCTCCAAGGCCTTCTGATAGCTCTTTCTCTCTTCGCCGCCGCGCCGGCGGTTCTCGCGAGCGAGGCGGAGCGCTCCCTCGAGGAAGGCGGCAAGGCGCTCCTGGACGGCCGGCTCGAGGCCGCGGAAGCGGCCTTCGGCGAAGCGAGCCGAGTCGAACCCGAGAATCCCGAAGCGTGGCTCGGGCTCGCGGAGGTCGCCGAGCGCCGCCGGTCCTGGCTCGAGGGACTCGGTTTCGCGCGCCGGGTCCTCGATCTCGAGCCGCGGTCTCCGGAAGGCCTCGAGGCCGTCGCGAGATTCCAGATCCGCCTCGGCGCGCCGCGCGAGGCCCTCGACAGCCTGGAGGCTCTGAGGCGAGCGGCTCCCCAGAAGCCCTTCGGCTATCTCGCCGCGGCCCTGGTTCTCCGCGACGTCGACCGCCTCGATCAGGCGACCGAGGTTCTCGAGAGCGCGGTCGAAGCCGGAGTCACAACGCCCGATCTTCTCGCCCAGCTCGGTTTTCTGCTTCTCGCCCAGCAGAAGGCGGATCGAGCCGAGGCCGTCGCAAGAGGGGGGCTCGAGCGCTTTCCCGACGCGGCGGACCTGGAGCTGGTCGTGGGTCTCGCCCTGGCCGCGGGATCCGGCGATCGCGACGAGGCGGCGCGCTTCCTTCGCCTGGCGCTCGATCACGGAGCCTCGGATCCGGGCCGCGTGCATTGGGCCCTCGGCGACGTGCTGGCCGAGGCAGGCGGCTGCCGCCCCGAGGCGACCGAACACTTCGAGAAAGCCCGCGATCTCAGGCCTGAGGACCCCCAGGCGCACTACCGGGTGGCTATCGCCCGGCGCGCCTGCCAGGACGCCGAGGGCGCGCGGGAGGCGATCGAGACCTTCCGGCGCCTGTCCCGGGACGCCGACTCGCAGGACCATCGGCGCAAGAGCGTCGGCGCCGCTCTCAACGAGGTCCAGAGGCTGGCCAACGCCGGCCAGCTCCCCGAGGCGCGAGGCCGGCTCGACGCGCTGGCCAGCGAACACCCGAGCGACGACCGAATCCTGACCCTGCGAGCGAAGATTCTCTTCTCCATGGGAAGCAGGGAGGAGGCTCTAGGCAGCGCCGAGCGGGCCCGGGCCCTCATGCCGGGCCGGGTGGAGACCCACTACCTCGAGGGCCTGATCTTGAGCCAGCTCGGGCGCCTCGGCGAGGCCGAAAAGGCCCTCGAGCGGGCACGAGCCCTCGACGGCGAGCGCGCCGAGGTGCTGCAGCTGCTCGGCGCGGTGGTGGCGGAGCTCGGGCGGCCGAAGGCCGCCGCGGAGATTTTCCGGCGGGCGGTCGAGATCGACGGGGACGACGCGGTGCTCCGCCTCGCCTACGCCAAGCTGCTCGCAAGCCTCGGCCGATCCGAGGAGAGCGCCGCTCAGATGGAGCGCTTTCGCCAGCTGCAGGGCCATGATTCCGCCGGCCGCTAGGACCCTTCGGCCGGCGGCCTGCCGGCAACTGGCCTGGGCCGCGTGGGGAGCCTTCGTCGCCGCCGGCTTCGGAGCTTCAGCGGAGACCGAAGCCGCGTCGCCGGCAGCCGCCCCCCCGGCTCTCTTCGAGGACCGTACGGCGACGCTCGGCGTCGACTTCGACCATCGAATCTTCGCCACCGGCGAGAAGTACATGCCGGAGAATATGGGCGGCGGCGCCGCGGTGCTGGACGTCGACGGCGACGGTCGGCTGGACCTCTTTTTCGTCCAGGGAGCCCCGGTGCGGCCGGCTCCGGGACCGCGGCCCGCGGGCGCCGAGCATCGCCTGTTCCGGCAGCGCGCCGACGGCACCTTCCGGGACGCCTCGAGCGATCTCGGGCCGAGGGGAACCCCTGGGGTCGGCATGGGAGTGTGCTTCGGCGATATCGACCGCGACGGCGACCTCGACCTCTACGTCACCCACTACGGTCCCGACGTCCTCTACCGCAACCGCGGCGATGGCACCTTCGAAAACGCTACCGACCCCGCCGGTCTCGGCGCCCCGACGTGGTCTTCGGGATGCAGCTTCTTCGACGCCGATCGCGATGGCGACCTCGATCTCTTCGTGGCCGCCTACGTCGACTTCACCCTCGAAAATCACCGCTACTGCGGCAACGCCCGCAAGAAGCTGCGCTCCTACTGCCACCCCGACGTGTACGGCCCCGCGGCCGACAGCTTCTACCTCAACGACGGCTCGGGCCGCTTCACCGAGAGGAGCGCCGAGGCCGGCATTCTGCGAGTGGCTGCTCCGCCGGGAGCCCGAGGCGGGGATGCCGGAGCGTCAGGCGGCGGCCTGACCCGAGACGCCAAGGGGCTCGGGGTGATGGCGGCGGATCTCGATGGAGACGGCGATCAGGACATCCTGGTCGCCAACGACTCCACGATGAATCATCTCTATCTGGGAAACGGCCGAGGATCCTTCGAGGAATCTGCTCTTTTTGCCGGCGTCGGCTTCAGCGGCAGCGGCGCGGCCGAGGCGGGAATGGGTATCGTGCTCGCAGACCTCGACGAGGATCTGCGGCTCGATCTCCTGCTCACCCACCTCGATCAGGAAACGAACACCCTTTTCAGCAACGCCGGCGACGGCCTCTTCGTGGACCGCAGCGACCCGAGCGGCCTCGGCCCGCCGAGCCTCCCCTGGGTGGCCTTCGGGGCGGTGGCCCTCGACGCGGATCTGGACTCCGACCTCGACGTTGCCGTGGTCAACGGCCACATCATCGACAACATCGCCCTCTTTGACCCCGCGCGCCGGCACGCCCAGCCCGCCCAATTCTTCGAGCGCGCCGAAGGCCGCTTCATGCACCGCGTGGGCGCCTTGGGCACCGGTCCCATGGTCGGCCGGGGGCTCGTCGCAGCCGATCTCGACGCCGACGGGGATGAAGATCTCATCGTGACTCAGAACGGCGGGCCCGCGCGGGTGCTGATCAACGTGCGGGGAGACGGCGGGCGCTCCCTGACCCTTCGGCTGAAGCCCGGGACGAGCTCCGCCCCGTCGGGATTCGGCGCCCTGGTCAGGATTCGGCTCGAGGACCGCACGCTGCTGCGCACCGTGCCCAACGCCGGCAGCTATTTCTCCCAGGGACCGCCCGAGATCGTGGTCGGCCTGGGCGAGAAGGGCGCGGTTGAGGGACTTGAGGTCGAGTGGCCGAGCGGCACGATCAGCCGCCATGAGGCGCCGGGCCCCGGGGCCGACCGCGCGGTGCTCGTGCTCGAGGAGCCGCCGCCGGCCCCTCCTTGAGTGAGTTGAGCGCGCGCCGGCTCAGGAGGCCGGCCCACGCCTACCCGCCTTGTGCTTGCAAAAAGCCTCCTCTCCCGAAGCGAGAGAGGAGGCTTGAAGGCCCTAGCCCGCGCCGGCGGCGGGCAGAGAGCGGTTTCTTCCGATCAGGCGATCAGCGGAAGGAGATGCGGAAGCCGAGCTGGACCTGACGCGGGGTGGTGATCAGGTCATCCGGAATACCGAACTCGGGGTCGCTGGGATCGCGACGGTTGATGCCGGCAAAGCCGGTCTCGACCGCGAAGAAGTTCTCGTCGAAGACGTTGAAGACTTCGCCGAAAACGTCGAGGGTCCAGTCGCCAAAATCAAACGCCTTGGTAACGCGCAGGTCGAGGCGGGTGATGTCTTCATTGCGCTCGCCGTTGCGGGGCACGACCTGGCCGTTGACCACCGCGCGGGTGTCGGGGCAGTTGAAGCCGAGGCTCGAACCGCCGCAGTAGAAGAAGTCATTCGCCGAGTCGTGCGCGGTGAACGGAGTACCCGAGCGGAACTCGAAGATGCCCGACAGCTTGATGCCCCAGCCAACCTCGACGAGGCCGGAGAGCAGGAAGCGATGCTCGACGTCGCGATCGGAGAGACCGAGGTCAAAGTTGACGTCGAACGGGTTGCTGACCGTCACGCTGGTGGCGGAGCGCTCGTTGGAGTCGGTGTCTTCGTCCTCGGACCACGTGTAGTGGGCCTGCAGCTGATATCGACCGTTGAAGCGCTTGTTGATCTTGAAGGTCAGCGCCGTGTACTCGGACTCGCCGATCGACTCGCGAACGAAGATCTCGTTGAAGTTCGGATCGGGACGGGTTCCGGAGGCGATCGGCCGGCCGAACTCGTCGAAGGTGTAGGTGCGGTTGCGCTCGATGTTCGACTGCAGGTTTTCGCCCTCGGCGTAGACCGCGTCGATGCCGCCGACCCAGCCGCTGCCGAACTCGCGCTCGTAGCCCAGGTTGACGCGCAGGGTCTCGGCGTCCTCGAAGCTCGGGTCCACGAAAGAGGGCGAGTTCGGGGCGCCATCCGGCGGGTTCTGGTTGTTGATCACCTCGCCCAGCGGCACGAAGCCGACGTCGCCCGGACCCACGTTCACGCGGCCGAAGTTCGGGAAGAGGCCGTTCTGCTGCACCTGACTGGCGAAGAGAAGAGACGGCGTGCGGCCGTAGAAGAGGCCGATGCCGCCGCGGAAGACGTCGCGACCGCTCTCGCCCGGAGAGTAGGCGAAGCCCAGGCGCGGCGCCCAGTTGTTGTCGTCATCCGGAATCTCGCGACCCTCGGGGAAGAGGTGTTCGAGGTTTCCCGGGTTGTCGGTGCGGCCGTAGCGGACGCCGTAGTTGACGGTCAGGTTGTCGTTGACCTGCCAGGCGTCCTGGGCGTAGAGGCCGAGAAGCGTCTGGGTTTCGTCGTAGTTCGGAAACTGAACGTTGCCGAAGTAAATGCGGGCGTTCGACGCGTTGTTGTTCAGGAAGTCCTCGGCCGACTGGAAGTCGTAGCGGCCGTCGCGGCTACCCGCGAAAAGCTGGGACAGATCGTCTTCCTGGTAGTCGATTCCGAACTTCAGATCGTGGGTTCCGAACAGGTACGAGAAGTTGTTCTGCACCTGCAGCTTGTCTTCCTCGACGAAGATCGGCAGGAAGTCGAATTTGCCCACCGAGTCGAAGTCGCCGAAGCGAAAGCGGATCTGCGCCTCGATCTCCTCGCCGACGCGCGCGGAGAGGCGATCCAGCTCGTCACTGGCCGACTGGATGCGGAACTCGTTGACCGCCGAGTCGCCGATCAGAGCGACCAGCGAGCCGACGATCGAGGTGGTCTCCTCGAACTTCTCGGACTCCTCGTCGCGGAAGCTCGAGATGCGCTCGAAGTCGGTGATGTTGAAACGGATGTTGCCGCTCACCGCGGGGGAGAACTGGTGATCCAGCTTGCCGAACAGGATCTGGTTGTCGACGTCGCGGTTGAACAGGCCTGTGGCCGAGCCGTCCGGGTTGCGGTCATAGCCGTCGAGCAGCGGCAGGAAGCGCGGGTCGGCAGCGGCGCGCTCCATGATGAGGTCGAAGATGCCCGGAGTGTCCAGGTTGCGGGTGATCGGCTCGGTGCGCTCGGTCTGATCGATAGAGACAAAGAAATGCGTCTTGTCCTGGAGGATCGGGCCGCCGAGGGAGATGCCGTAATTCTCGCGCTCGAACTCATCCACTTCGCGGGAGCCGTCGCGGCCGCGGGCCTCATCGAGCGGCGAACCCGGAATGTCCTCGGCCAGCTCGTCGTCGCGGAAGAAGTAGAAGCCGGTGCCGCGCAGCGTGTTGGTGCCGGATTTGGTGACCACATTGATGTAGCCGCCAGCGTTGGCGCCGTACTCGGGCGAGAAGCCGTTGGTGATCACCTGGAACTCACGCACTGAATCCTGGGCCACCACGAGGCCGTCGTTCTCGGTGGCCTCACCGCCGCGGCCGTAGCCGAAGAACGCCGACTTGGCCGAAGTGCCGTCGATGTTCAGGCCGCTGTAGATGCCGAGCTGGCCGGACATGGTGATGAAGCCGCGAACCGGATCGTTCTGCACGGTGGGGGCGAGGAAGGCGAATTCTTTGAAGTCGCGACCGGAGATCGGCAGCGCCTCGACCTCCTCCTGACTGATGTAGGCGGCGGCGCTGGTGCGCCCCGTCTCCACCAGGGGAGCCTCGGAGGTCACGGTGATGACCTCGCTGACGCTCTCGACGCCGAGCTGGATATCGACCTCCAGCTCCTGGGCGACCAGCAGCGACACGCCGCTTTGGCGGGTGGTCTGGAAGCCTTCGAGGGAAGCGGTGACGTCGTAGGTGCCGGCCGGCAGTTTGCGGGCCTTGTAGAAACCGGCGGCGTCCGTGAAGACGGTGCGGACCAGGCCGGTTTCGGTGTTGCGGACCTCGATGGTGACGCCGGGAAGAGCGCCGCCGTCGGAGTCGTTGATCGTGCCCTGCAGGGCGCCCAGGATGTTCTGGGCCTGGGCGGCAAGCGGGGCGAGCAGCAGCAGCGAGATCGCTACCAGCACGCGCGCGAGCGTCGATCGGTTGAAGCTCATCGGTATTCCTCCGTTGTGTTTGCCGTAACTGAGTCTAATGAGGCATTCGAGGGCGGACTCTCGTCCGCTGGAGTGGGTGTAGCAGGCTGTGGGTGACCGTTGGGGCCTAGCAAGGCTTTACCGTGCGAAGAACAGAAGTCGTGCGGTAAAGATGCCGCACTCGGGAACCTGCCATCAGGGGACTTGGGGCGTCGGGACGATTCCGCATGATGGCCACTCTATTTAAAGAAGTGATGAGGATCGCTCGAAGGTCGGTGGGCGGCTACGCGCGTGGCGCGAGGGCCAATGTTGATCGGTATTTAGCCGCGCCCTGCAGAGGATTTCGCCAGATAAACTACTAGGTTTTGTGGGTCGCAAAGAGCCTAGCACAAGATCTGGTGCCGGCCAGTGGGAGGCTCAATCCTCCTCCCAATCCCAGAAATAGTCCTTGTTGGTGAGCTCCCCGGGAGCCTCCGCGCCGCCGGCGCCGACGGGCCACGACGCGGCCTCGGCCGCCTCGCCGCCGGCGGATCGCAGCCCTTCCGCGACCCGGGCGACCTGCTGCTCGAGATCTTCGGTCTCCTGACGCCAATAGTCCGCGCTGCCGAAGTGCGGCCACCCTCTCTTGAAGGCGGGGTCGTGCCAGCGCTTGGCCAGCCATCCGCAGTAGCGAACGAGCCTGAGACCGCGCAGCACCTTGATCACCCTCAGCGAGCCGCGGTCGAAGACCCTGAAGCGCTCGTATCCCTCGAGAAAGAGCCCTCGGCGACGACGCGTCTCGGCGTCTCGACCGGGCAGCGCCAGCCAAAGATCCTGCACCGCCGGCCCCGTACAGGCGTCGTCGAAGTCCAGCACCCTCAGGACGCCGTCGCGCAGCAGCACGTTGCCCAGGTGAAGGTCGCCGTGTACCCTCGAGGCCTCGAGCCTCGGCAGCTCCCGCTCCGCGCTTGCGGCGATCGTCTCGGCGGCGCGCGCGTAGCGCGCCTCGAAGGCGGCGGGTAGAAATCCCTCGGCCCGCAAAAAGTCGAGCTGCCGGTGAATATAGGTC